>JAEZEN010000053.1 GCA_023433185.1 Pseudomonadota bacterium
CCAGAACTGGCGGCTGGCGCCGGCCGAGGTGCAGCACTGCGTCGACCTCGTCTCGCCGGCGCTCTTCGTGGTGTCGGAGCGCTTCGCGACCCTGGCGGAAAAGCTCAGTCTGACGGTCCCGACGATCGTGCTGGAACGTGAGCACGAGGCGATGATCGCCGCGGCAGAGCCTTTGCGCGACGGTCCCGACGTCGATCCGGAAGACGGTCTCGTCATCCTCTACACCAGCGGCACCACCGGCCTGCCGAAGGGCGCGCTGATCAGCCACCGCGCCGAGATCGCGCGCAACGTCGTGCTGCGCATGGACATGCGGGCGACAGAAAAGGACGGGTTCGTGGCGTGGGCGCCGATGTTCCATATGGGCTCGACCGACCAGGTTCTGGGGGCGCTGATGTCGAGCGCCACGGTGCATGTGGTCGACGGCTTCGACGCCGCGGCGATCGTGGGGATCATGGAACGTTGCCTGCTTGGCTGGATGCTGCTGATGCCCGGCTCCATCGAACCGGTGGTGGAACTGCTGAAGGAGAGCGGCCGGCGGCCCAGGGGAATCCGCGCCGTCGGCGCCATGGCCGACCTCGTGCCGATGAAACTCATGGCGGAGCTTTCGTCGCTCACCAACGCGCCCTATCTCAACAGCTTCGGCTCGACCGAGACCGGCCTGCCGCCGGCATCGGCGGTGCTGATCCCGCCCGGAACGGTCCCCGAGACCCTGTCCAAGCGGAAGAGTTCGCTCTGCGACCTGCGGCTGCTCGATCCCGACGGCAACGACGTGCCGGACGGTCAGCCCGGCGAGGCGGCGGTGCGCGGCCCCACCGTGTTCAGCGGCTACTGGAACGCCGACGCCACCAACCGGCGCGATTTCGCCGGCGGCTGGTTCCGCATGGGCGACCTGTTCCGGCGCAACCCGGACGGCAGCTACGATTTCGTCGACCGCGCCAAGTACATGATCAAGTCGGGCGGCGAGAACATCTATCCCGCCGAGATCGAGCGGGTGCTCCTGGCCGATGCCCGCGTCAGCGATGCGATCGTCATACGCAAGCGTGACGAGCGTTGGGGCGAGGTGCCGGTGGCCTTCGTCGCGCGGAAGGACGACGCGCTGACCGAGACCGACGTCGATGCGCTCTGCCGGGCCTCGCTCGCCGGCTACAAGCGGCCGAAGGAAGTGCATTTCATCGCCTTCGAGGATTTCCCTCGCTCCACCACCGGCAAGATCCTGAGGCATGAGATGGAAGCGAAATTCGTCCGCAACGGCGCGGCAGGCGGCGCATGAACGATCGCAATCCGGAGGCGCCCGAGGCTGCCGGCGAGGAATGGACCCCGATCCGGCCGAGCCGCTTCACCACGCTGATCGGCCCGATCCTGCGAAGCCGGCGCGACGGCCGCACCCGCTATGGCTGCCGCATCGACGACCGCCACGACAATTCGACCGGCCGCGCGCATGGCGGCATGGTGATGGCGTTCTGCGACGAGGCGATGGGGCTGGAATCGCACGACCCCGCAACCGACGACATCTTCTTCACGGTCAGCTTCGAATGCCAGTTCATCAGCGGCGCCCTGGTCGGCGACTTCCTGGAGGTCGAGATCGAGCGTATTCCCGCCGGGCGCTCGATGGTGGTCATGCGCGGCGTTTGCACCAGCGGCGGCCGGGTGGTAGCGACCTGCGCAGGTGTCTGGAAACGTTCCGGCTCGAAATATGCGCGCCCGAAGAGCGAGTGAAAGGAGACCAGCATGTCCGACGCTTCCGAAGCGAGCCTGCGGCCGACCGCCTTCATCGATGCGGACGCCCCGTCCATCGTCGCCTTCGCCGAGAACCATGCGGGCGAGGGCAGCGACCGGGAGCGGGCGGTGCGGCTCTATTATGCCGTGCGCGACCATGTCCGCTACGACATGTTCACCTTCGGCCTCGACCGCGACCAGTTCGTCGCCTCGCAATGCCTCGCTTCGCCCGCGGCGTTCTGCGTGCCCAAGGCCGTGGCACTCGCGGCGGTGGCGCGGGCGTCGGGGATTCCCGCCCGCGTCGGCTTCGCCGACGTGCGCAACCATCTGACCTCGCCGCGCATCAGCGCCATGATGGATGACGACATCTTCCGCTGGCACGCCTACACGGCGCTTTTCATCGACGACAAATGGGTGAAGGCGACGCCCGCGTTCGACCTGAAGCTGTGCGAACGCCACAAGGTCATGCCGCTCGAGTTCGACGGGCTGGAGGACTCGATCTTCCATCCCTTCGACGCGACGGGCCGCCAGCACATGGAATACGTCCGCTTCATCGGCGAGTTCGACGACCTGCCTTTCGAGGAGTTCGCGGCCGAGATGCGCGCCGCCTATCCTCGCATGCTTGACGAACTCGAGCGCGAGCGTACGGAGCGCAAGGCCAACCGGCCGCGAACCGCCTGAACCACCGGATTAGATCAAGGAACGGAACGAATGACTGACAGCGTAGTGATTCTCGCCGGCGCGCGCACCGCGATCGGCACCTTCGGCGGCGCGCTTTCGCGGGAGGAGCCATCGCAACTCGGCGCGCTGGTGGCGGCAGAGGCGATGCGCCGCGCCGGGGTCGAACCGTCCGGAATCGGCCACGTCGTCTACGGCAACGTCATTCCGACGGGCCCGCGCGACGCCTATCTGGCGCGAGTCGCGGCCATCGGGGCGGGCGTTCCGAAGGAAGTCCCGGCCATGACGCTCAACCGCCTGTGCGGCAGTGGCGTGCAGGCCATCGTCTCGGCGGCGCAGAGCATCATGCTGGGCGACACCGACATGGCGCTGGCCGGCGGAGCGGAGGTGATGAGCCGCGCGCCGCACTATCTGCAGACGGGCCGGTTCGGGCACAAGATGGGCGACACCGCCATGGTCGACGGACTGACGGGCGTGCTCACCGATCCGTTCGGCAACGGCATCATGGGCATCACCGCCGAGAACGTCGCGGAACGCTGGCAGGTCTCGCGCGACGACCAGGACGACTTCGCGGTGGAGAGCCAGCGCCGCGCCGCCGCCGCGATCGCCGAGGGGCGCTTCGCCGACCAGATCCTTCCGGTCGAGGTGAAGTCCGGCCGCAACGCAATCGAGTTCAAGGTCGACGAACATCCGAAGCCGTCGACAACGAAGGCCGACCTTGCCGGTCTCCGGCCTGCCTTCCGCAAGGACGGAAGCGTCACCGCCGGCAACTCCTCCGGCATCAACGACGGGGCGGCGGCGATCGTGCTCGCCTCGGAAGAGCGGGCGAAGGCCTCTTCGCTCACGCCGCTCGCCCGCATTGTCGGCTACGCCCATGCCGGCGTCGAGCCGGGCGTCATGGGCATCGGCCCGGTTCCGGGGGGGCGCCCCCGGCGCGCCCCCCCCCCCCAGGAAGAATGA
>JAEZEN010000066.1 GCA_023433185.1 Pseudomonadota bacterium
CCGCACGGTCACTCACTGCATCTATCGCTGCCACAGCTTCGGGGGACATCTCTTGATCTTCCCCCATCCATATCATCGCGCACGTGTCGAGAAGCAGGGACGGACTCATTCAGCGCGGCCCCAATCCTCACCTGTGGGGGCGGACAGGTCCGTTTGGGGAGCGATGGTCGTAAGCCCCTTCATCAACCCGAAACCCGGATGTCTGCGCGGCCTACCGGCTTCCGATGAGACGCGTACGTCAGGCGCCGGTGTCGGATTGACTCGCTTGAACACCAATCTGCCCGCCCCGACGTCCACTCTCTCGGTGTGGAACCCGGCATCGAGCCAGACCTTGGTCATCACGTTGTTGTTGGGGTTATTGCTCCACCAAGGGCGATGGTGCTTGGACTTTTCTGGCAGCGCAAACCCGAGGATTCTCTCAATTTCCTCAAAAGTCATCGGAATCTCAGAATATCGATGACGGGATAGGAAATGTCCGAGGGGGTCATACTTGCTCACAGGGCGCGTCTCCCTAGCATGGACACACACTAAATGCACACACATGTGTGTGTCAAGAGCGCTCGAAGCCCCGCATCAGCTCCCAGTCGGTGACGCGGCGGTCGTATTCGAACTGCTCCCATTCGGCGGTGTGGACGTAGTGGTCGACGACATCGTCGCCGAGCGCGGCGCGGAGCATCTTCGAGCGGTCGAGGAGACGGGTCGCCGCGCGCAGCGTCTTCGGCACCTCGCGGAGGCGCTTGCCGGCATAGGCGTCGCCGGCGAAAGGGGCCTCGAGCTCGAGGTTCTCGTCGACCCCGGCGAGGCCGGCCGCGATCAGCGCGGCGAAGGCGAGGTAGGGGTTGAGGTCGGCGCCGCCGATCCGGCACTCGACGCGGATCGACTTCGCCCCCTCGCCGACCAGCCGGAAGCCGGCCGTCCGGTTGTCGCGGCTCCACACCGCCTTGGTCGGGGCGAAGGTGCCGGCCTGGAAGCGCTTGTAGGAATTGATGTAGGGGGCGAGGAACCAGGTGATGTCACCGGCATATTTGAGCTGCCCGGCCATGAAGGCGCGCATCAGCGCCGACATGCCGAACTCGGACTTCGGATCAAGGAAGAGCGGCTTCCGCCCGGCCTTGTCCCACAGCGACATGTGGATGTGGGCCGACGAGCCGGCGAGCCTGTAGTCCCATTTCGCCATGAAGGTGACGGCCTTGCCCTTGCCCCAGGCGATCTCCTTGATGCCGTTCTTGAGAATGGCGTGGCGGTCGGCCATCTCGAGGGCCTCGGCGTAGCGGACGTTGATCTCCTCCTGCCCCGGCCCCCACTCGCCCTTCGAGTTCTCGACCGGGATGCCGGCGCCGTCGAGGCCGAGGCGGATGGCGCGCATCACGTCCTCTTCCTTGGTGGTCTGGAAGACGTGATAGTCCTGGATGTAGCGGCCGGCCGTCGCAAGGTCATGGTGGCGCTTCCGGCGGATGGCCTCGTAATCCTCGTCGAACAGGTAGAACTCGAGCTCCGACGCCGTGAAGGCGGTCATGCCGCGTTCCGTGAGCCGCGCGATCTGGCGCTTGAGGATGCCGCGCGGACTGTGCGGCAGGTCCTGGTGGTGATGGTCCTGGACGTCGGCGAGCACCAGCGCTGTCTTCTCGAGCCAAGGGGTGACGCGGAGCGTCGCCATGTCGGGCTTCATGACGAAGTCGCCATAGCCCTTCTCCCAGCTCGCCGCGGCGTAGCCGGGCACCGGCTCCATGTCGATGTCGTCGGCGAGCAGGTAGTCGCAGCCATGGGTCTCGTCGTGCGCCACCTCGACGAAATAGGCGGCGTGGAAGCGCTTGCCGATAAGCCGGCCCTGCATGTCGACGAGAGCGACGACGACCGTATCGATGCCGCCGTCGGCGACGGCCTTTTTCAACTGGGCGAAGGTGAGATTGCCGGACATCGGGAGACCCTATCGGAGCATGGCCCTCCCGGCGGAGCCGGGAGGGCACTGAACAGAGCCTCCGCGATCGCCGGTGACAGCGAAGCAAGGATTGCGCCCAACCTTCCGGCCCAGGCCGCCTGGCCGGAGGCATCGGCGATCCCGTCGTTGCGGAGCTCGATCATCACGGCCGGCAGCCCGCGCGACCGCGCGTGCCGGGTGAGCGTGTAGTAGACGCCGTCCGCCGGCGAATAAGGCTCGTTGACGCCGACGGCCACCGAACCGTCCACCGCGAGAGCGGCGAGGATTCCGTCGGCCAGGCGCCGGTCGTCATCGAACAGCACGCCGATCTCCCACGGTCGCGACCGCCCGAGGAACGCCGGCGTGAACGAATGGACCGCGATCACCGCGCTCGGCAGCCCGGCCGCGCGCCGCCGGTCGAGGAGCGCGGCGATGGCCGCGTGGTAGGGCGCGTGGATGGCATCGACCCGGCGTTGCCGCTCCTCCGCCGGGAGGTCCCGGTTCCCCGGCACCGGCCGCCCCTCGCCGCGTGTCGCGATCAGGTCAGGCGCGTCGAGGGCGCGGTTGCAGTCGATGATCAGGCGCGACGCGTCGGGCCAGACGAGCGGCGCGTCGAGCTGCACCGACAGCTGGCGCGACACCGGCAAGGCGCCGGGATCCCACGCGATGTGCGAGGCGAGCGCCGCGGCGGAAAGGCCGAGCCCCGCATAGCGGGGCGGCAGCGTGCTGGCGGCGTGGTCGCAGACGAACACGAACGGGCCGGCGCCGTCCGGATTCTCGACGTGCACTGGTGCGCGGCCCTCGTCCGCCATGCCTGCCTCGCCGGCCCCCCGTTCCACGGACGGACAATCCGTTACAGAGTGGCATCCATTTCCGAATTCTGTAATATCTGATCCTCGTGCGGAACGGTTGTCAACCGGAAGGCGAGCGTGGCGGCGCGCAGGCGAGGCAAGGGCGGCGACACCCTGGTCGCAGAGACGGTCCGCGAGACGATGCGGGACATGACCCCGTCGGAACGCCGCGCCGCGCAGACGCTGCTCGCGAGCTACCCCCTGCTCGGCCTCGAGACGGTGGCACGCTTCGCCGGCCAGGCGGGGGTGAGCGCGCCGACGATCCTGCGCTTCGTTTCCCGCCTCGGCTTTCCCTCCTATGCCGACTTTCAGCGCCGCCTGAAGGGCGAGGTCGAAGCCCGCCTTCTCTCGCCGCTCGAAAAGGCAGCGGCGGCGCGAAAGCATCATCCGCGCTCTGCCTTTGCCGAGGCGGTAGCGGCCAACGTCGCCGAGACCTTCCGCCGGCTGCCGGCCGGTGACCTCGAGGCGGTCGCCGAACTGCTCGCCGACCCGCGCCGACCGCTCCACCTGCTCGGCGGGCGCTTCACCGACGGCCTGGCGTGCTACATGACGGCGCATCTCCGCATCCTGCGCCCCAATGTCGGAACCCTCGCCGGACAGCAGGCCAACTGGCGCGACCAGCTTCTCGACATGGGGCCCCGGGACGTCCTGTTCCTCATCGACATCCGCCGCTACCAGGACGATCTCGTCGCCTTCGCAGCCGAGGCGGCGAGGCGGAAGGTGACCGTCGTCCTCCTCACCGACCAGTGGCTCTCCCCGGTCGCCCGGTTCGCGCGCCACATCCTGCCGGCCCGCGTCGCGGTGCCCTCGGCTTGGGATTCCAGTGTCGCGCTGCTGGCACTGATCGAGGCGCTGATCGCCAAGGTGACCGCCCGTCGCGGTCCCGAGGCGCGGGCGCGCATGGCGGCGATCGAGGGGCTGCGCGGCGGCACGCCTCCGCCCTGACGAACCGGTCCGGCCGCGCCGGATCCCGGTACCGGCGACGCTCGCCTGGTTTCCCATCATCGTCTGGGTGTCGCGCGGCGGGCGCAGCGGACCGCGTTTTCCGCTTGCGCCACGGTCCGACCCTGGTTGATGTCGCAAGCTGGTGCGGTCGTGGCCGCGCGTCGTCACCGGAGCCCCCCGATGGACACCTTTCGCTGGATCTCGGTCGTCGTCTCGATGATCCTCGGGCTCGGTGTCGCCCGGCTGCTGCTCGGCGTCGTCGCGACCTTCCGCGCCCGGCACGGCCGGACGCTCGACTGGCTGGCGCTCGTCTGGACCGCGGCCATCTTCCTGCAGCAGGTGAATTTCTGGTGGAGCCTCGAGGAGGCCGGCCGGGTGACGTCGTGGACGTTTCCGGCCTTCCTTCTCCTCGTCGGGCTCGTGCTGGCGCTGTTTCTCGCCGCCGCGCTGATCCTGCCGGCGGATCCCCTTCCCGAAGGCGACACGCTCCGTACCTATTTCGAGCGCGACGGACGCTGGGCGCTGGTCGCCCTGGCGGTCTTCAACGTCCTCGCCATGGTCGCCAACTGGGATCTGTGGAGCGAAGGCCTCCTCGCCGAGTCCGTCCGCCTCAACCTCGTCCTGTCCATCGTTCCGATCGCCGGGTTTGTCGGTTCGCGGCGGGTGCAGGTCGCAGCGGCCGCGGCCTATGTGGTCATCCTGGTCTGGGCGATCATCCGGCTGTCGCCGATGGCCTATTGACGATGGACGCGACCCGTAGAGTCGGGGCTGCAGGAAGAGTGAGGGTCTGACGAATGATGGCGCATGATGCGAGGGGCCTTCTCGCCCCGCTCTTCGTTCCCGCCGACCGGCCGGAGCGCTTCGCCAAGGCCGCGGCCAGCGGGGCCGATGCCATCATCGTCGACCTCGAGGATGCGGTCGCCGCCGGCGCCAAGGCCGGGGCGCGCGCCGAGCTCGCTGACGCGATTCCGGCCGGCAAGCCGGTGGTCATGCGGGTCAACGCGGCGGATACGCCGTGGCACGACGACGACGTGTCCTTCGTGGCCCGGCATCCCGGCCTCGGTCTCATGCTGCCCAAGGCGGAGGATCCCGCGATCGTCGCCCGTCTCGCCGCGCGGATCGGCCCGGGGCGAACCTTCGTCATGCTCGTCGAATCCGCCCTCGGCATCCATCGCGCGGCCGAGATCGCCCGGGTGCCCGGTGTCACCCAGATGGCCTTCGGCCCGGCCGACTTCTGCAACGACATCGGGTGCGACCACGACAGCGACGCGCTGCTCCTCGCCCGTTCGAGCCTCGTCCTCGCATCGCGGATCGGCGACCTCGCCGCCCCGCTCGACGGCCCGTGCTTCGACTTCCGCGACCCGGCGCCGACGGCGGCCGAGGCGCGCCATGCCCGCGCCCTCGGCTTCGGCGGCAAGCTCTCCATCCACCCCGCCCAGGTCGCCTGGGTGCGCGCCGCGTTCCGGCCCACCGGGGCCGAGGCGGAATGGGCCCGGAAGGTGCTCGCCGCGGGCCCGGCCGGCGGCGCGACGGCCGTCGACGGCATCATGGTCGACGCGCCCGTGCTCGCCCGCGCCCGGCGTATTCTCGACCGGATGGGGCCGGACTGAACGCCGCCGTCTGGCACCGTGCCGCGCGCTGTGGCAAGTCTTCCGGCTGGGCCGCGACAAGGTGCCGTCGGGCCCCGACGGGTGGAGGAGGAGCAAGCATGCGCGTTGCGTTCGTGATGAAGCTCAAGCCGGGCTGCGAGGCGATCTACAAGCAGAAGCACGACGAGATCTGGCCGGAACTGGTCGACCTGCTGCGCAGCCAGGGGGTCCGCAACTACAGCATCTTCCGCCACGGCCTCACGCTCTTCGCCTATCTCGAGCGCGACGCGCCGCCGTCGGAGGGGCCGCACGACCCCATCATCCTCCGCTGGTGGGCGATGATGGAGCCCTACATGGAATACAATCCGGACGGGACGCCCTGGACCGAGACCATCGAGGAAGCCTTCCACATGGATTGAGCCGCCCGGCACGACGGGTGGCCGGAAGAGCGCCCGCAAGACACGCGGCGCTTCAAGAACCGGGAACGAGGAAACACGGAATGGACCCCTTCAAGCGCCGCAAGCTCGGCACGTCCCATCTCGAGGTGCCGCAGCTGGGCTTCGGCGGCGCGCCGCTCGGCGAGCTCTACGTCAGGATCAGCGAGGCCGAATCGATGGCCACCATGGATGCCGCCTGGGACGGCGGCATCCGCTACTTCGATACCGCGCCGTGGTACGGCCGCGGCCTCAGCGAGCATCGCATGGGGCAGGCCCTCTACGACAAGCCGCGCGGCGACTTCCTGGTCTCGACCAAGGTCGGCCGCATCCTCCATGCGCCGGTGCCCGCGACGTGGCGGCCGACCGACTGGGCCGGCGGCCTGCCCTTCGCGCTCCGCTTCGACTACGGCTACGACGCCGTGATGCGCAGCTTCGAGGACAGCCTCCAGCGCATGCGGCTGACCAGCCTCGACATCCTCGTCATCCACGACCTCGACTTCATGTACCACCGGACCGAGCCGCTGGTGACCGCCCACCTCACGCAGCTCGCGACCGGCGGCTACCGGGCGCTCGCCGAACTCAAGGCGGCGGGGCTGGTCGGCGCGATCGGCGCCGGGATCAACGAGACCGGGATGATCCCGCGCTTCCTCGACCTGGTCGATCTCGACTTCTTCCTTCTCGCCATGCGCTACACCCTCGGCGAGCAGACGGCGCTCGAGACCGAGATCCCGCGCGCCTCGAAGAAGGGCATCGGCTTCATCATCGGCGGCGTGTTCAGTTCGGGCCTCTACGCCACCGGCCCGGTGCCCGGCGCCAAGTTCAACTATCGGGACGCCAGTCCGGCGGAACTCGACAGGGCCGGCAGGATCAAGGCGATCTGCGAGCGCCACGGCGTGCCGCTGCCGGCCGCCGCGCTTCAGTTTCCGCTGCATCACCCCAACGTCGTCTCGGTGATCCCCGGCGGATTCAGGCCGGAGCATGTCACCGCCAACATCGAGGCGATGCGGCACCCCATCCCCGAAGCATTGTGGGCCGAGCTCAAGCACGAGAAGCTCATCCGCCCCGACGCGCCGACAGCGTAGCGGCGGCATGGACGCGCCCGCGGAAGACGGCGAGGCCGACGGCTACTGGAGCCGTCGCGCCGATTCGCTCTACCTCCAGTACGTCTATTTTCTCGCCCGCGTCGTCGGCCGCGACGCCCGGAGCGTCATCGATGTCGGCTCCAACGGCTGCCCCTATCTCGACTGGCTCGACTGGATCCCGCGCAAGGTCTCCGTCGACCTCCACCGGCCTCATGCCGGCCCGGGGATCGAGGCCATGACGGGCGACTTCCTCGCGCTCGACGTCGGCAACGACTTCGATCTCGGCCTCTGCCTGCAGGTTCTGGAACACATCCCGGACGTCGGGGCGTTCGCGCGGAAGCTGCTCGCGACGACGCCCCACCTCATCGTCTCCGTGCCCTATCGCTGGGAGAAGGGTCCCGACGATCACGTCCACGATCCGGTGGACGCGGCCAAGCTCGCAAGCTGGTTCGGGCGGAAGCCGAACTACCGCATCATCGTCCGCGAGCCGTTCTTCCGGCGGCGACGGATGATCGCCTATTTCGACCGCGAGAACCCCGGCCGGCGCATCGGCAAGGCCGAGGTCCTGGCGCGGCGGCCGTCGCCCCTGGTCGCATTCCGCCCTGCCGGTTCGCCCGTCAGCGACCGATAAGTCCACCGCGGCCGGTCGCCCAGCTCTCGCCGCTGCCCGTGCGGGGTCGCCCGTCGTCGCGATCCTTGAGCGGCCTGAACGCCCCCCAGAAGGCGACGGCGACGAGAAACAGCGAGATCAGGACGTTCCAGCCGGCGAAGGAGAGGAAGAGGAAGCGCCACTGGACCTCGGTGCAGGAGACGACCCGGACCGTCTCGAGTTCGGCAAGGATGTCCGTGGTGTCGGTCACGGCGCCGCCGCCGGCCGGGGCGCAATCGGCGGGGCCGGCCCACCAGCCCCATTCGGCGCCGGCATGATAGGCGCCCAGATAGGTGCCGTAGGCGAACACCAGGCCGGCGACCATGAGGAACGTGCGGGGCACGGTCGGCTTGGCGCCGGACGCTGCGGCGAGCGCCGCGATGAGCGCGAGGGGCACGCCGACATAGTAGGGCATGCGCTGCTCGAGGCAGAGCGGACACGGCTGGTAGCCGCCGATCAGCTGGAAGGCCCACGCGCCGAGGATCGTGGCAAGGCCCACGACGACTATGATTGCTGGCGCCTGCATCTCGTGGCGGCGGGCTGGTGGCATGGGCGGCACGCTCCCGGGAACACTGGCTCGGGTCGGGGAGTGGCACGAGGATCGTGGTGAAAGCAAGCCCTCGCGTCGGACGCAGCGTCGCGTTCCCGGATCGGCGCGCACCGCGCCGGCCGCGAGGTCCGCCGCCGTCGGACGCCGCAGGACAGGCGCCCGAGCGGATGTGCGACCGCTAGCGCCCCGCCCGCCCGGCGATCCGGTCCATCGCCCGGGTCGTCAGGAGGCGCTTGAGGAGGGCGGCGACCCGGGTTGGCGTCGTCACCCGGT
>JAEZEN010000080.1 GCA_023433185.1 Pseudomonadota bacterium
GCGCACGGGTCGAGCCGGAAGAACCGGCCCGCCCCGCCGAACGCTCCATCCGTTTGAACTGCTTGACGCACTGTCTCGGCTCCCCGGGTCCGCTTCGGGACCTCGATCTGACAGGGGCAGAGTGGACCCGCGGGACCCACAGGGTGCTTAAAAAGCTCGGTTAACTTTAGGTGTCTCGCGGCAGGGTTAGCAGCCCCTCACCAGACAGGGTTTAGAGAATCTTTCCCGGGTTGAGGATGCCGTTGGGGTCGAAGGACTCCTTGATTTTCCGCATCATTTCGAGCTCCACCGGCGACTTGACCGCGCGCAGCTCGTCGCGCTTGAGCTGGCCGATGCCGTGCTCGGCGGAGATCGTGCCGCCATGGGCGCGCACGATCCCGTGGACCACTGCGTTGACCTCGCCCCAGCGGGCGAGGAACGCCGCCTTGTCCGCGCCTTCGGGCTGCGTGATGTTGTAGTGGATGTTGCCATCGCCGAGATGGCCGAAGGGGAACGGCCGCGCCCCGGGGATGAGCGCCGCCACCGCCGCGCCGGCCTCGGCGAGGAAGGCGGGTACCCCCGCCACCGGCACCGCGATGTCGTGCTTGATCGAGCCGCCCTCGTGCTTCTGGACCTCCGACAGCGTGTGGCGGATGCGCCAGAAGGCGTTGGCCTGCTCGAGCGACCGGGCCTGGACGCCGTCCTCGACCACCGCGCGGGCGATGCCCTCGCCGAAGATCGCCTCGACGCTCTGCTCGGCATCGTCCTCCGAGCGCGACGACGACACCTCCATGAGCACATACCAGTCGTGGCGGCCGGCGAGCGGGTCGCGCGTCCCGGGAACGTGGCGCAGCACCACGTCGATCGCGATTCGCGGGATCAGCTCGAACGCCGTCAGCCCGGTCGACGCTTCCGCGCGGGCGATCTCGAGGAGCGTCAGCGCCGCCGCCGGGTCCGGCACGGCGATGAAGGCGACACTCTTCCCCCGCGGCCTCGGCACGAGCCGAAGGACGGCGGCGGTGATGATGCCGAGCGTCCCCTCGGCGCCGATGAAGAGGTCGCGCAGGTCGTAGCCGGTATTGTCCTTCCTGAGCTTGCGAAGCCCGTCCCAGACCTCGCCCGAGCCGAGCACCACCTCGACGCCGAGCACCAGGTTGCGGGTATTGCCGTAGGCGAGCACGGCCGTGCCGCCGGCATTGGTCGAGAGAATGCCGCCGATCTCGCAGGACCCTTCGGAGGCCAGCGACATCGGGAACAGGCGGTCCACGGCCTCGGCCGCGTGCTGCGCCGCGGCGAGGATGACGCCGGCCTCGGCCGTCATCGTGTCGCCGGCGGGATCGACCTCGCGGATCCGGTCGAGCCGCGACAGCGACACCACAAGCTGGCGCTCCGAATCGTCCGGCATCTGGCCGCCGACGAGCCCGGTATTGCCGCCCTGGGGCACGATCGGCGTCCGGGTCTCGTTGGCGAGGCGGAGGATCGCGCCGACCTCGGCGACACCGCCGGGGCGGAGCACCAGCGGCGTGCGGCCGGCGAACTTCGCCCGCGGCTCGATCAGGTAGGGGGCGATGTCGGCCGGGTCGCGGAGGGCGTTGGCCTCCCCGACGATGGCGGCGAAGCGGTCGATCAGGTCGACCGGAAGCGGAGGTGTCTTGGCGTCCATGGCCGGCAATCTAGTCGAAACCCGTCGGGAACGCATGGGGCTCCGGGCAGATCTCCCTTCCGCGCCAGGTCGGCGGGCCGGCCGTTTTCGCGTGGCGCGCCCCAAGAAACGCCCACCCACCCGGAATCCTTGATGCCCGCCCTGCCGCATGCCATAGAAGCCCGGCTTCTGGAACGGGAATGGGAACAGTCACTATGCCGATCACCGACGCACTCATGAAGGGCAAGCGCGGCCTGGTCATGGGTGTCGCCAACAACCGATCGATCGGCTGGGGGATCGCCAATGCCTGCCACCGGGCGGGCGCCGAGCTGGCACTCACCTACCAGGGCGACGCCCTCAAGAAGCGCGTCGAGCCGCTCGCCGCCGAGATCGGGGCACGCGTCGTCGGCCACTGCGACGTGACCGACCCGGCGACCATCGATGCCGTCTTCGCCGAGGTGGCGAAGGAGTGGGACCGCCTCGACTTCCTCGTCCATGCCATCGCCTTTTCCGATAAGGACCAGCTCACCGGCCGCTACGTCGACACCACGGCCGACAACTTCGCCAAGACGATGCTGATCTCGTGCTATTCGCTGACCGCCGTCGCCCAGCGCGCCGAGAAGCTGATGACCGCGGGCGGCTCGATCCTCACCCTTACCTATTACGGCGCCGAGAAGGTGATGCCGCACTACAACGTCATGGGCGTCGCCAAGGCCGCCCTCGAGGCCAGCGTGCGCTACCTCGCGGTCGATCTCGGGGCCAGGAACATCCGGGTCAACGCGATCTCCTCCGGGCCGATCAAGACGCTCGCCGCCTCCGGCATCGGCGATTTCCGCTACATCCTCAAGTGGAACGAGCTGAACGCGCCGCTCAAGCGCTCGGTCGACCTCGACGAGGTCGGCGATGCCGGCGTGTTCCTCCTCTCCGACATGGGCCGCTCGGTGACGGGCGAGGTGCTCCACACCGACGCCGGCTACCACGTCGTCGGCATGAAAGCCGTCGACGCCCCTGACATCGCCACCGTCATCAAGGACTGACGGGTATCGCGGGCTGACCGCTCGCCCGCGGCGCGCCGTCGGCCATCTCGTCACGGAGATGTCAGCCTGCGCCGCCATTTGGCGCGACGGAGGGCCTTGCCGCGGCGGCGTCTTTCGATCAGAAACGGCGCTCCGTTCACCCCCCGCGTCAGGCCGGCATGACCCCTCCCCTCGTCTTCCTCCGCCACGGCGAGACCGACTGGAACGTCGAGGGCCGGCTCCAGGGCCAGCGCGACATCCCGCTGAACGACCGCGGCCGCAGCCAGGCCAAGCGGAACGGCGCGGCGATCATCGCCGCGATGCCGGAGGTCGCCGACTACGATTTCGTCGCGAGCCCGCTGATGCGCTCGCGCGAGACGATGGAGATCGCCCGCCTCGCCATGGGCCTCGACCCCACGACCTACCACCTCGACGACCGGCTCCGCGAGATCACCTTCGGCGACTGGGAAGGCTCGACGCTGGCCGAACTGCGCACCCGCCACGGCGCCCTCGTCGCCGAGCGCGAGCGCGACAAGTGGCGCTTCCTGCCGCCCAACGGCGAGAGTTACGCCCTCCTCCACGAGCGCGTCTCGGCGTGGCTCGCGACGCTCACCCGGCCAACCTTCGCGGTCTCCCATGGCGGCGTCGGCCGTGTCGTGCGCAGCCACCTGCTCGGCATCGACCGCGACCGCGCCGTCGCGGACTACTTCCCGCAGGACCGCCTGCTCGTGATCGAGGGCGGCAAGGGCGAGTGGGTCTGATCCCCTCGCCGCCGCGGCGGGCGCTCATCGCCGCGTCGCCCGCAGTGCCAGGAACATGGGAATCTCGCGGAATGCAGCGCGCTCCGCCTTCCCCGGCTGGCTCAGCCCGGCGTCCTCGACCGCGATTTCCCGTAGCGCATCGACCGAAAAGCGCTGCTCGCGGAGGCCGTTCACATAGGCTTCGAGCGGACGGTGAAAACTCACCGTCGCCTTCAGCCCGCCGCCATGCTCCTTCATCGGAACCTCGAGAGGGCTGAGGTAGCGGTCGATCCGTCGAAACTGAAGACGACGTTGAGCGTCATAACCCCAGCCGGACTGCCGGGGTACCCGAAAACACGGGTGCATCATGATCATGACGATGCGCCCATTCGGGCGAAGCGCCTCCCCCACCGATCGCAAGGCCGCGTCGAGCGGCGCAATGTCCTGAATGCTCATCATGAACATGGCCGCATCGTAGATCCCGCCAGCGATTTCTGGCGCGGTTGCCAGGCACGCGGCGTCGCAAACGTGGAATCGCCCGCTCCGGCCGTGGTTCCGCCGCGCGATGCCGACGAGCCTCGAACTCTTGTCTATGCCGGTGTAGTGCGCGCCAGCCGCGGCTACATGGGGCGCAAGCACGCCCGATCCGCAACCGATATCCAGAATCCGCTCGCCCATGCCGGGCGAGAGCAGATCGAGTGCCGTCGGAATGAAGACCTGACGATGATAGTTGCTGCCGTGCTTGCCGACCCAGCCGGCATACCAGGTTGCGACGCCGTCCCAGCTTCGGCTGGAAACGGGACGACCGTTCCGTGAACGCGCCATCGAAAAAGCCCCTTGGAACTGGGGGCACTCGCTTGAGGACCGCGCAAGACAGCGGCGCGCCGCGGACTGAGGTCTGCGAGCGCGAAAAGGCCTTCAGAAGAAGCCGAGGCGCCGTCGCGAGGCGGCCTGGGCTTCAGCGCGCCGCATCAGCGGCGGCGCAGCCTGGCGGCAAGAGTGAAGAACTGTGCTGAGATCGTCATGGCCCGGTTCGGATAGCGGATCCCTTCCGCAAGGACAACCGGAAGACGCTCGTGGCTTTCACTTGGCTCAAATGGTCGTCCCCCACGTCCGGTCCGCGACTGCGCCGGATCACCCATTTGACGCCCCGCCCCGCCCCGCCAAGCACCCGCGCCCC
>JAEZEN010000158.1 GCA_023433185.1 Pseudomonadota bacterium
GCCCTGCCGGACGCGACGCCGTCACGTGGTACGCCTACCTGCTCCTCGGCTATTTCTCGTACATCCTGAGCATCCAGGGCAACATCCTGCCCTTCCTCCGCGACGAGCTCGATCTCAGCTACCGCGCCGTCAGCCTCCATACGAGCGCGATCGCCGCCGGGATGATGATCGTCGGGCTGTTCGGCGTCTCGGCGATCCGGACCCTCGGCCGCGGACGGATCCTCACCGCGGCCACCCTCGGTTCGGCGGCGGCGGCGCTGCTGCTGACGCTCGCCCCGGCGGTGACGTTCAGCATCCTCGCGTGCCTTCTCTTCGGCCTTCTCGGCGGCTTCATCCCGGCCGTGGTGCCGGCGCTGCTCTCCGACGTGCAGGGGCCCCGGCGCGATGTCGCCTTCGCCGAAGCCAACGCCGTCGCCTGCCTGTTCTCCACCACCGCGCCGCTGATCACCGGCCTCTGCATCTGGCTCGCCCTCGGCTGGCGGATGGCGGTGTTCGCGGCGGTGGCGAGCGGCCTCGTCGTCCTGCTTGCCTTCCATCGCGCCCCGGTTCCCGAAGATGCCGCCACGCCCGAAGGCGCGGCGCAGCCCCTGCCGCTCGCCTTCTGGTTCTACTGGGTCCTGCTCGGCCTCGGCGTCGCCGTCGAGTTCTCGGCCATCCTCTGGGCGCCGGCCTATCTCGAGCGCGTCGTCGGCCTCAGCGCGGCTGCCGCGTCCCTCGGGGCAACGGCGTTCTTCGCCGGCATGCTGATCGGCCGCGCCGGCGGAGCGGGTCTCATCCGGATCCTGCCGATCCGGCCACTGTTCCTCGCCGCGAGCGTGACCGTTCTCGTCGGCTTCCTCGGGTACCGCTGGGGCGGCGATCCGGTCCTGGTCATCGCCGGCCTCTTCGTCGTCGGCCTCGGCACGGCGCTCCTCTACCCGCTGGCGCTGTCCTTCTGCATCGCCGCCGCCGGCCCCGCGGCCGCCCGCGGCGCATCGCGCGTCATGGTCGCCACCGGCCTCGCGATCATGCTGGCGCCGCCGTTCCTCGGCGTCATCGCCGACGTCGCCGGGCTTGCCGATGCGCTCCTGATGATTCCGGTCTTCATGCTCGCCGCCCTCGGTGCCTTCGCCCTCGGCGAGTTGGCCCGGCGATGGGCGCTCCGCTAATGGTCCGATTCCGACACTTGCTACCCGTCTTGAGGGAGCGCCGAGCAAGTGTCGGAATCAAAGGACCACTAGCAACTCTATGATTCTAGTGAAGCTTTTGAGTTTGACATTTGAGCAAGCGTTCATGGCAGATGGGGATCAAGTGTCAAACTCGCTTCACTAGGCCCGCCGCGAGCGCCAAGTGATCAGGCGCTCGGCAAGGAGGGCGACGATGATGATCGTGCCGATCGCCGTGCCCTGCCAGAACGGCGAGACGCCGAGCAGGTTCAGCCCGTTCCGGATCATCACCATGATCAGGACGCCCATCAGCGTGCCGACGATCGAGCCGCGCCCGCCATAGAGGCTGGCGCCGCCGATGACCACGGCGGCGATCGCGTCGAGCTCGAGCTGGTTGCCGCCGATCGGGTCGGCCGACATGATCTGGGCGAGCGAGAAGGTCATCGCCACCGCGGCGAGCGCGCCCGAGGCGACATAGGGAAAGATCGAGTAGTAGAGCGTGTTGAGGCCGGCGGCGCGGGCCGCCTCGATGTTGGAGCCGACGGCGTAGATGGTGCGGCCGCCCTTCGAGTAGGTGAGCCAGAACCAGGTGGCGATATAGAGCCCGATCAGGAAGATGACGTTGACGGGCACGCCGAGGACGGTGGTGTAGACGATGTCCTGGAGGCCCATCGGCAGGCCGGAGATCGAGCGCTGGCCCGAGACGATATAGGCGAGGCTCCGGGCGATCGCCATGACGCCGAGCGTCACCACGAAGGGCGCCAGCCCGAAGACCGCGATGAGCACGCCGGACAGCAGGCCGATGCCCGCGCCGCAGACGACGGCGAGGGGAATCGCCACCGGAATCGGAAAATCGGCCTTCAACAGGATCGCGAGGACGATGCCGCACAGTCCCGCCACCGAGCCGACCGAAAGGTCGATGCCGCCGGTGAGGATGACCAGCGTCATGCCGACCGCGACGATGCCCAGCACCACCGACTGGTCGAGGATGTTGAACAGGTTCCGTTCGGTGAAGAAGAACGGCGAGGCCAGCGACAGGACCACCGCCAGCACCAGGGCGAGGCCGAGCATGCGGATCTCGAGGGAGTTGGCGATCCGGCGCAAGGCCACGAAACCGTTCGACGCGCTCATGCCTCGATCTCTTCGCTTGGGGACGACTCGAACAACGTGGCCATCCTGGCCGACAGGTCCGCGGGGTCGGGGAGTGCCATGCCCGGCGGCAGGCTGAGGCCGATCCAGCCGAGGTCGTGGCCGCGACGGTTGGAGAGCCGGGTGAGGAGCGTGGCGCGGCCATCGGCCTCGGCCACCACGCCCGGCGCCTTCTCGCGCAGCGCCGCGGGGATCGGTGTCTCCGTCGCTTCGTAGACGTGACCCGCCGCCAGCCCGAGGGCGGAGGACGCGTCGCGATCCGCGACCGCGAGGCAGACCAGCTGGTCCTCGTGGATCAGGCCCCAGAATGCGGTGCCGCCGTAGCTCGCGACGAGATCGCGGAGGAAGCGGGCGTTGCGTTCGGCGGAACTCCGCGGCGCCGCGAGCAGCGTCAGGCTCTCCTCGTTGAGCCGCGCGGCGGGGAGGTCGGCGATGGTGTAGCCGTCGCTCATCACCACGATGCGCTCGCAGAGGCCGAGCAGCTCCTCGAAGTCCGACGAGATCACCACCACCGCGATGCCGCGGTCGGCAACCTCGCGGAGCAGTTCGTAGATCGCCTGCCGGGTGCCGATATCGACGCCTTTGGTCGGCTCGTCGAGGATGAGCACCTCCGGCGCGATCAGCAGCCAGCGGGCGATGATGACCTTCTGCTGCATGCCCCCGGAGAAATGAAGAAGGCTGGCGTCCATCCGGTCGGCCGGAAGCCCGAGGCGCGCCATCAGCGCCGCGGCTTCCCGGCGCCGCGGCCCGAAACCGCGACCGAAGCCGCGATGCCTGCCCATCTGGGCGAGGAAGAGGTTCTCTCCGACATTCAGGTCGGGGACGATGTTCTGGCGGCGGCGATCCTCGGCGACCAGGCCGATGCCGGCGCGGATGGCCTGAATCGGATTGCGCGGGGCGATCTCGCGCCCGGCCATGACGATCCGGCCACCGGTTCGCGGGCGCAGGCCGAAGATCGCCTCGGCGCTCTCCGAGCGGCCGGCACCGACGAGGCCGCCGAGACCGAGAATCTCGCCCTTGCGGACGGAGAAGGAAACGTCGCGCACCGAGGGCACCGCGCTGAGCCCGCTCACCTCGAGCACGACCGGGCGCTCGCTCGCACCGTCCGGCGGCGGATCCCGCCGATAGACGTTGCCGATGTCGCGGCCGACCATGTGGCGGATGATGTCGGTCTGGGTCAGGCCGGCGGTCGGGACACCCTCGGCAACGGTTCGCCCCTCGCGAAGGATCGTCACCCGGTCGGTGATCGCGAAGACCTCCTCGAGCCGATGCGAGACGAAGGCCAGGGCCTTCCCGCCGTCGCGGAGCCGGGCCATGATGTCGAACAGCCGGTCGACCTCGATGGGCGAGAGCGACGCGGTGGGCTCGTCGAAGATGACGAGGTCGGCATTGAGCGCCAGCGCCTTGGCGATCTCGACGAGCTGGCGTTGGGCCGCCGAGAGGCGACGAACCTCGATGTCGAGCGGCAGCACATGGTCGTGGCCGAGTTCGCCGAGGATCGTCTGGGCCTGCTGGCGGAGCCTGCCGAAGGAGAGCCGCCCCGGACGCGCATAGCTCGGCAGGAAGATGTTCTCGAGCACGCTCATGTCGGGGGCGAGGTTGGTTTCCTGGGCGACGAGCGCGATGCCGGAGCGCAGCGCGTCGCGGGCCGAGCCGACGGCCAGCGGCGCACCCCGGAAACGGATCTCGCCGGAGGTCGGTGCGAGGTGGCCGCAGATGATGCGCGACAGCGTCGACTTGCCGGCGCCGTTGGCGCCCAGCAGGCCGCAGACTTCGTGGCGCTGGAGCGTGATCGCGGCGTCGCTGAGCGCGTAGGCGCTGCCGAACAGGCGCGTCACGTTTCGCGCCACCAGCAAAGGCTCCGGGATCTTGCTGCTCTCGGCCATCCGCGGACCCACTCCACCCGTTCAGGAAGATTGTCGGCCAAGACAATCGCCCGGCAACAAAATTGTCCGGGGGGCGATGTCCCCCGGACAAGGTACGTCAAGCCGGGACGGCGATCACATCTCGTTCGCGAAGACGGACTCGGTGATGGTCGGCAGCACCTCTTCGATGTTGGTGCTGGTGACGATCATGATCGGCACCATCACTTCCTTCTCCGGCGTTTCGCCGTTGAGATGGGCGACCATCGCCTTGGCCGATTCCTGGCCCATCAGGTAGGGCTGCTGCATGCCCGAGACGATCAATTCGCCCGACTGGAGAAGCGGCACGAATTCCGGAACGCCGTCGAAGCCGGCGACCAGCACGTCACCCGAGAGGCGGGCGGCCTTCAGCGCCTGGAGGGCGCCGAGGGTCGGCCCGTCGGTCTGGATGAACATGCCGGTCATGTCGGGGTTGGCGGTGGTCATGTCCTGGACGAACTTGAAGGTCTCGTCGGCGGTGTAGGTCTGCATCTGCTGGAGGCCGGCCTCCTTGGTGATGCCGGCCGCGGTCATCGCATCCTTGAAGCCCTTGGTGCGGGCCTGGCCGTTGAGGCGGGCCTGGCTGATGCCGACGATGCCGACGCTGCCGTCTTCCTTGCCGGCAGCCTTCATCGCCTCGGCCAGAGCTTTGCCGACACCGTTGGCGCCCTGGTAGTTGTCGGAGATGATAAAGGACACGTAGTCGCCGCTGTCGGTGCCGATGTCGGCGATCACCACGGGGATGTTGGCCTGCTTGGCGAGGTCGAGCACGGCGGGCGCCGTGGAGCTGTCCGTCGGCGAGATGATAATGCCGGCGACGCCGCGGGCGATGGCGTCCTTGGCGTTCTTGAGCTGGGTCTGGGCGTTGTTGCCCGAATCCAGCGCCTGATAGGTGTAGCCGCCCTCGGCGGCGACATTCTCGATGCCCTTGGACAGATAACGCCAGAAGGCGAGATCAAGGCCGGGGGTCAGATAGACCAGCTCCTTGGACTGCGCGAGAGCGGTGCTCGCTGTACCGGCGAGACCGGTCAACGCGGCAACGCCGGCGATGGCTGCGGTGGCAAAAAGGCGTCTTGTCAGCATGGAAACTCCTCCCTGTTGTGCTGCACGGTTTATAGGCAGTGCCCCCTAACCCTTCCGGGCGGACTGCATGAAAAGCTGCTTGGTGGTGGTGTAGATGCGCGTTTCGTGAACGGCGAAGGCCCTCGCGGCCGCTTCGGGATCGCCGGCCTCGAGCCCGCCGAGGATGGCGCGGTGGTCGGCTATGCTCGTCGCGATGCTCATGGGTTGAGCCACCGCGCGTCTTCGGTGGTCGAGAAGATACGAATAGAGATCGGCCGCCATGTCGGCGAGCGCTGCATTGCCGCCCGCCCGGTAGATGGCCGTATGGAACTCGCGGTCGCAGATGAGGAAGCGGACGGGATCGTCGATCGCCGCTTCCTGCGCTTCGATCGACCTGCGCAGGGTCTCGATCGTTGCGGTTTCGATCCGGACGGCCGCGGCGCGCGCCACCTGATCCTCGATCAGCAGGCGTGCCTCGTGCACGTCGTCCAGGCTGTATCCGGAGATGTCGCGATAACGAGCCGACTGAACCGCGAGGTCCCCGACATCGGTGGCCGCGACAACCGTTCGCGTGCCTTGGGTGACGGACAGGATGCCCCGTGTCGAGAGGATGAGTATGGCGCCGCGTACCGTTTCGCGG
>JAEZEN010000165.1 GCA_023433185.1 Pseudomonadota bacterium
GGTCGTGCCCTGCACGGCGCCGGCGGCGATCAGCGCCAGCACCGCCGCCAGCAGCAGCGGCCAGTCGACCAGCCCCAGAAACGTCACGGCATGCCCCGCCCATACATCGTCGTCCTATCGGGCACGATGCCCGGCCCGGAGGCAAGCCTGCGCCGGCCGGAATCGCCGCGATCGCCGCGTTGACAAGGTGAAAGCAGCAAGTGACACTCGCCACCGACAGGCGGTTCATGGTCGGGGGGGTGGCCCTGGAATCGTGACGAACAGCGACACAATTACGCGACACAATCAGGGGTGGAAAAGTTGAACAAGATCATGCGTGGCCTGATGGCCACTACCGCCGTGATGGCGCTGGCAGGCTTCGCGGCGCCGGCGGCCATGGCGCAGTCCATCAATGTGGCCATCGGCTCCGAGCCGTCCACCCTCGATCCGCAGCTGCGCGACGATGGCGGCGAGCGCCAGGTCAACGACAATATCTACGAGACGCTGATGGCGCGGACCGCGACCGGCGAGCTCGTGCCCGGCCTCGCCGCGGCGGTGCCTGCCCAGGTCGACGAGACCACATGGGAGTTCAGGCTGCGCGAAGGGGTCAGCTTCCACAACGGCGAGCCGTTCAACGCCGATGCGGTGGTGGCGAGCGTCGCCCGGGTCATCGATCCCGCGAACAACTCGGAACAGATGGCCTATTTCGGCACCATTGCCGGGGCCGAGAAGGTCGATGACCATACGGTCCACATCAAGACCAGCGGGCCCGATCCGATCCTGCCCTCGCGCATGTACTGGATGAAGATGATCCCGCCCGGCTATGCCGCCGACGGCGACCTCGCCGGCGCGCCGGTCGGCACCGGCCCCTACAAGTTCGTCAGCTGGAACCGCGGCACCGACATCACCCTCGAGGCCAATGCCGACTACTGGGACGGCGCGCCGCAGATCGACGAGGTGACCTACCGCTTCGTGGTCGAGCCGGGCACCCGCCTGTCCGGCCTGATGGCCGGCGAGTTCGACGTCATCACCAATCTGTTGCCCGAATTCACCAGCGCGGTGCCCAAATTCGCCGCCGTGCCGGGTCTCGAAACCTCGGTCTTCGTCCTCGGCGTCGACAACGAGCTGACCTCGGATCCCAAGGTGCGCGAGGCGCTCAACCTCGCCATCGACCGGCAGGCCATGGCCGATGGCCTGTTTCTCGGCTATGCCACGGTCGCCAGGGGCCATCACGTCAATCCGAGCGCCTTCGGCTTCAACGAATCGATCGAGCCCTATGCCTACGATCCCGAGCGGGCCCGGGCGCTGATCGAGGAAGCCGGGGCCACCGGCAAGACCCTGCAGGTGATCGGCGAATCCGGCCGCTGGCTCAAGGACCGCGAGCAGATCGAGGCGGTCGCCGCCTACTGGGCCGAGACCGGTCTCGCCGTCGACGTGCAGATCCAGGAATTCAGCCAGTATCTCGACAGCCTGATGGGCGACGGGCCGCGCCCGGATTCGATCTTCATCGCCAATTCCAACGAGCTGCTCGACGCCGACCGCGAGGCCTCGTTCATCTATCACATGGACGGCGCGGCCGCCTCCAATTCCGACGCCGAAATGGCGGCGATGATCGACGAGGCGCGGATCACCACCGACGTCGTCAAGCGGCAGGAACTCTACGACGCCATCTTCCAGAAGGGGCACGACCTCAATTACACGGTTCCCCTCTTCAACCTGCAGGACATCTATGGCATGTCGACGCGCATGGAATGGCAGCCGCGCGCCGACGCCAAGCTGATCATCAAGGAGATGTCGGTCACCGAATAGGCGGGGCCGGGAAGGGACCGTATGACCGCCTTCATCCTGAGAAGGCTCTGGCAGGGCGTACTGGTCGTCTTCGGCGTCACGCTGACGGTCTTCGTGGTGACGCGCCTGTTCAGCAACCCCGTCGACCTGATGCTGCCGCTCTCCGCGTCGGCCGAGCAGCGCGCCGCCTTCGCGGCACAGATCGGACTGGACCAGCCCCTGCCGGTCCAGTTCGTCCAGTTCCTGGGCGACCTGCTGACCCTCAATTTCGGCGACAGCCTGTGGCAGCGCCGCCCGGCCATGGACGTGGTGTTCGAGCGGCTGCCCAATTCGCTGCTGCTGATCGGCAGCGGCCTCGGCCTCGCCATCGCCCTCTCCATCCCGCTCGGCATCCTCGCCGCGCTCAAGCCGGGCGGCCTCGTCGACCGCCTCACCATGAGCGCCGGCCTGCTCGGGCTCTCCATGCCGCAATTCTGGGTCGGCCTGCTGCTGATCGTCATCTTCGCGGTGCAGCTGAAGCTGGTGCCCACCTCCGGCATGGGCACGCCGGCGCACCTGATCCTGCCGGCGGTGACGCTGGCGCTGGCGCCGCTGGCGCGGCTCACCATGCTGGTGCGCTCGGCGATGATCGACGAGCTCAACCAGCAATATGTCAGGACGGCGCGCGCCAAGGGGCTGGGGACGGGCCGCATCCTCGGCGTCCATGCCCTGCGCAACGTGCTCATCTCGTTCATCACGCTGGCCGGCTGGGAGCTGATCGTGACGCTGTCCGGCTACACGGTGGTGATCGAGACGGTGTTCGCCTGGCCCGGGCTCGGGCTCACCGCCATCCAGGCCATCCAGCGCGGCGACCTGTTCCTGATGCAGGCCATCGTCTTCACCATCGCCTTCCTCATCGTCGTCATCAACATCACGCTCGACGTGGTGTTCAAGGCGATCGACCCGCGCATCAGGCTGAACTGATGACCGACAGCATCGCCGCCGCCTTGTCACCGTCAGCCGCGAACCGCCTCCTGGCCGAACTCTGGCAGGACAAGCCCGCCTTCTTCGGGCTGCTGGTCATCCTGGTGATCGTCGGCTGCGCCCTCTTCGCGCCCTGGATCGCGCCCTACGATCCGGCGGCGCAGGCCGTCATCGCCCGGCTGAAGCCCCCGGTCTGGCTGCCGGGCGGCAGCTGGGAGCACGTTCTCGGCACCGACAATCTCGGACGCGACGTGCTGTCGCGCATTATCTGGGGCTCGCGGGTGACGCTGGTGATCGGGCTCAGCGTGGTGCTGCTGGCGGGCACGCTGGGGGTCGCCGTCGGGCTGGTGGCGGGCTATGCCGGCGGCCGCGTCGACAGCGTGCTGATGCGGCTGGTCGACATCCAGGTGTCGTTCCCGGGCATCCTGCTCATCCTGCTCATCGTCTCGGTGATCGGGCCGAGCACGCTGACCATGATCGTGGTGCTCGCGATCACCAACTGGATGGTCTATGCCCGGCTGGTGCGCGGCATCGTCATGTCCGTCCGCCAGGCGCCCTATGTGGAAGCCGCCGAAGTGGTCGGCTGCAAGCCGGGGCGCGTCATCTTCCGTCACATCCTGCCCAACCTGGTGTCGCCGCTGCTCACCCTCGCCATCCTCGAATTCACCAATATCGTGCTCGCCGAGGCGGCGGTGTCCTTCCTCGGGCTGGGCGTGCAGCCGCCGGAGACGAGCTGGGGGCTCGATGTGGCCGCCGGGCGCGACTACATTTTCGTCGCCTGGTGGCTGGTGACCTTCCCGGGCCTGTGCATCGTGGCGACGGTGCTGTCGATCAACCTGGTCGCCAACTGGGTGCGGGTCACCACCGATCCGCAGGAGCGCGAGAAGCGCTATGCGCGCGGTCTCGCCGCCCGTCCCGCGGCCGGCCCCGTCCTCGCCGGCGTGTCGGGCCGGTGAGCGCGCCGCTGCTCGAGATCGACCGGCTGCGGGTCGAGTTCGATACCTATGCCGGCTGCCTGCGGGCGCTGAGCGAGGTGACGCTGGCGGTCGGGCGCGGCGAGACGCTCGGCATCGTCGGGGAATCCGGGTCGGGCAAGAGCGTCACGGCGCAGGCGGTGATGGGGCTGGTGACGACGCCCGGCCGCATCGCCGGCGGCGACATCCGCTGGCACGGCCGCTCGCTGCTCGGCCGCGAGGGCGAGCGCTATGGCCGTACCGTGCGCGGGCGGGAAATGGCCATCATCTTCCAGGACCCGATGACCTCGCTCAATCCGCTGATGACGGTCGGCGCGCAGCTCGCCGAAGTGTTGCGCAGGCACCTCAAGCTGAGCCGGCGCCAGGCCTGGACGCGGGCCGAGGAGCTGCTCGGGGCCGTCGGCATCAGCGCCCCGCGCCGGCGTCTCGACCAGTATCCGCACGAATTGTCGGGCGGCATGCGCCAGCGGGTGATGATCGCCATGGGCA
>JAEZEN010000179.1 GCA_023433185.1 Pseudomonadota bacterium
CCTCGTAGCGCCGGAAGTCATAGGAAATCTTCATCTACCCTCACCTCGTCCTTCGCCGGTGAAGGTAGTGGTCGAAGGAGACGGCGGCGAGCAGGATCGAGCCGCGGATGATGTCCTGCCAGTAGACCGAGACGTCGAGGAGCGCGAGCGAGCTGGAGACAACCGACAGCAGCACCGCCCCGAGGATCGCGCCGAGGATGGTGCCCTGGCCGCCGGAGAGGCTTGCCCCGCCGATCACCGCCGCGGCGATGACGTTGAGCTCCATGCCGATGCCGAAGGTCGGCTGCGCCGAGCCGAAGCGCGCCATGTAGATGATGCCGGCGAAGCCCGCCAGCGTCGAGCACAGCACCGTCGTGAAGAAGATGACCCGCCTGGTGCGGATGCCGGAATAGGCGGCCGCCTTCTCGTTGCTGCCGGTGTAGAAGATCTTGCGGAAGGCGGTCGAACGCCGCAGCAGGAAATCGAAGACGACGACGAAGACGACGAAGATGATGATGACGAAGGGGATGACGCCGATCGACCCCTGGCCGATGAACTTGAACTCCGGCGGCAGCGTGAAGAGGCCGAGCGGGCGGCCGCCGGTGAGGAGCAGGCAGGCGCCGCGGGCGATCACCATGAAGGCCAGCGACACGATGAAGTGATGGAGGCCGATGCGGGTGACGCAGAAGCCCATCGCCGCGCCGATGCCCGCCGAGGCGAGGATGGCGAGCGCCGAGGCGACCCAGGGATCGACGCCGGCGAGGAACAGCCAGCCGGCCAGCACCATCGCGAAGGCGACGACCGAGCCGACCGAGAGGTCGATGCCGCCGGAGATGAGCAGGATCGTCATGCCGACCACGACGATGCCCTCGACCGCGAAGGCCATGGTCATCGCCCGCATGTTCTCCCAGGTGAGGAAGTACGGCGAAGCGAAGCTCATCGCGGCAAAGAGGAGGAGAATGATGAGGATGAGCCCGGCCTCGCGGGCCCGGACCAGCCTCTCGACCATGCCGTCCCGCCCGTCGGACCGGGCCGCCGGCTCGTCGCGAATGGGGTGCGCGGCGTCGCTCAATGGCGTGTCTCCGATGGTGCAGCCGGCGCCGTCCCGCCGTCCTCTCCCGTGAAGGACGCGAGGCGCATGATGTTCTCCTCGGTCAGTGCGTCGCCTTCGACCGTGCCGCTGATCTCGCCCTCGCGGATCACCAGGACCCGGTCGCAGAGGCCGATCAGCTCCGGCAGCTCCGACGAGACGACGACGATGCCCACCCCGCTGCGGGCGAGGTCGCGGAGGATGCGGTGGATTTCGGCCTTGGCCCCGACATCGACGCCCCGGGTCGGCTCGTCGAGGAAGATGACGCGCGGGTTGACGGACAGCATCTTGGCGATGGCGACCTTCTGCTGGTTGCCGCCCGACAGCGACGACACCGGGTCGGAGATGCTGCCGCGCCTGAGGCCGAGGCGATCGCCGAGGCGGGTCGCCTGGGCCGCTTCCTTCTCGCGGTCGATCGTGCGCCACGGCGTCGATACCTGGCGAAGGTCGATGGCCGCGACGTTCGCGGCGATCGAGAGATCGAGGAAGACGCCGTCGCCCTTGCGATCCTCCGAGAGATAGACGACGCCGGCGTCGATGCTGTCGCGGTAGGTGCGGATCGGGAACGGCTCGCCATCGAGGAGCACCTCGCCAATGGTGCCTTCATGCAGGCCGCAGATGCCCTTGACGATCTCGCTTCGTCCGGCCCCGATCAGGCCGGCGATGCCGAGGATCTCGCCACGGGCGAGGGCGAAGCAGACGTCGCGGAACCGGCGGCCGTCGCCGAGCCCCCGGACCTCGAGCAGGGAGCCCGGAAGGCGCTCGGCCGCGCTCTGCTTCGGCGGGTAGAGCTTGCCGATGACGCGCCCGACCATGTTGTTGACGATGTAGTCCGGCGTGATCGCCGCGACCTCGGCCGTGGCGACGCTGCGGCCGTCGCGGAAGATCGAGACCCGGTCGCAATTCTCGAAGATCTCGACCATGCGGTGCGAGATGTAGATGATCGAGATGCCACGCGCCGCGAGCTGGCGCATGATGCCGAAGAGCAGCCGTGCCTCGCGCTCGGTGAGCGCCGCCGTGGGCTCGTCGAGGATCAGGATGCGGCAGTCGAGGGTCAGCGCCTTGGCGATCTCGACGAGCTGCTGCTGCGAGATGGAGAGGCTGCCGACGAGGACCGTGGGATCGATCGGGCTGAGCTGGGCAAGCGCCCGGCCGGCACGGGCATAGAGGTCCGGATAGTCCATGAACCACTTCCGGCTGGCGTTGATCTCGGCCATGAAGATGTTCTCGGCCACCGTCACGTCGGGGCAGAGCGCGATCTCCTGGTGGACGAAGCCGATGCCGAGCTCCTGGGCGCGGGCGGGCGAACCGATCTCGACCGGCGCGCCGTTGAGGAGGATCTCGCCGCTGTCGGGACGGAGGATGCCGTCGATGATGTTCATCAGCGTCGACTTCCCCGCGCCGTTCTCGCCGGCGATCGCGTGGACCTCGCCGCGGCGCAGCTCGAAATCGACGCCGCGCAGCGCCTGGATCGCGCCGAACGACTTCGAGACGTTGGAAATCCTCAGGACGATCTCGTCGGACATCGGCCGGTGCTCCGCGGCTGGCCCGCCGCCTGGGGG
>JAEZEN010000190.1 GCA_023433185.1 Pseudomonadota bacterium
GCGCGAAAACGAGCCGCCGGCTGGCGGCCAGGGCGATCAGCCCGACGACGGCGAGGATGACCGCCGGCGGGGCGCCGCGCAGCGTCCTTTCGATCGGCACGAGGACCGCGAGAAAGCCATTGGCGACCGACTCGAAGAAGGCGCCGTGGGTGATCACCAGCCAGTCGACGAAGGAGTCGACCGCTTCGGCGATCGGCGTACCGATATCGGGAAACATCGCGAGCCCCCTTCCCGCCGAAGCGGCCCGCTCGCGGCGCGCCGCCGCCTGACCGACAGCCCTAGCCGAGCGACGCCCTGACCCGCTCCGCGACCTCGGCCGGAACCCACGCGGTCCAGTCGTCGGTCGTACCGAGGAAGTGCACGGCGGCATCCTCGGCACTGGCCCGGTTCTCGCGCATGTAGGCGAGCATCGCCGAGGTCGCCGCGCTCGTCGAACCGTAGGCGCGGAGGAACTCGGTGAGGTTCGGCGCCGCCTCGGTGAAAGCCGTGTTGGCGCCGATCACCACCCGGCTCTCCGGATAGGCGGTGGCCTCGGTCGGCTGGTCCGCCTCCATCATGGCGTCCCATGTGGCCTGGTCGAAGGGCGGTTCCTCGAGACGCGTGAAATCGTACTCGCCGAGCAGCCACGTCGGCCCCCAGTAGTAGAACAGCGTCGGCCGGCCGCGGAGCGCGCCGGTCTCGGCGGCGGCGTCGAGCGCATCGCCGGTACCGGGTCGGAAGTTGGTGTAATGGTCGGCGAGACCGTAGGCCTCGAGCTTCTTCGAGTTGACGACCTCGCAATGCCAGCCCGCGGGGCAGTTGTAGAAGCGGCCCTTGCCGGGCTCCTCGGGGTCGGCGAAGAGGTCCTTGTAGCGGGCAAGGTCGGTCACCGACCTGAGGTCGGGCGCCACCGCCTCCGGGCCCGACACCATCGCGGTCGGCACGAACCAGCCCTCGCTCGCATCGGGGAAGGTCGCACCGAGCGCGACCGTCTGGCCCTTCGCTTCCGCATCGACCCAGGCCTCGGCCGGGTTCGCCGTCCAGATCTCCATCACGAGGTCCGCATCGCCGCGGGCGACGCCGTTGATCAGCGGTATGGTGTCGCCCGGGATGCTGTCGGTCGCGCAGCCATAGCCATGCTCCATGATGTACGCGGCGACGGCGGTGTGGAACTGCGCCGAATCCCAGTTGAGGGCGCCGAACATGACGGGGCGGTCGAGTTCGCATTGCGGCGCGTCCTGCGCCAGGGCAGGACCCGCGAGCCCGAAGCCGGCAGCGAGCCCGAGAATGAGGCGGTTCATGGCAGTCTCCCGTTTTCCCGGTCGAGGTGATGGCGGACGACGCGATGAGGGCGCCTTCCCGGACAAACATGGGGCATGGACGCGGACCGGCAATCCGAAGCGATGGTCTGCGCCTTTCGACCCGGGGGGCGGCTGCGGGCCGAGCCCCCGGCACATGTCGGCCGGGAGTCCCCCGGCCGCAGCAACAGCCAAGCACATAGCCGTCCCCGGGGATACCCGCAATCAAGGGGGCGGCGGCCGGAGAGCGACTGCTGACCGTTCCTGTCAGGATGGGTCTTCCCGGCCCGCAGGCAGGGTCCCGGGCGGGGAGAAGCCGGCATGCCCCGCGGGTCCTTCCGCCCGGCGCGGCCGGTGTCCCGGTAGTCCCGGCGGCGCGCCGTCCCGGCCTGTGGCCGAACCTTCGGCAAGGACCATTTGCATGCCCGCCATGACGTGGCATAGGTGGCGGATGCCACGAGGTGGGAGAAGGTTGTTTCCATTGCCGCCGCACAGCCAGGCGCCGCTTCGCCTCGTTGCGCGGCGGCGCGTCGTTCATATCAGCGGCTTCGAGCCGATCGGCCCGCCCGTCCTCCACCGACGGCTGACCAGCGGCCTGCGCAGGTTCGGCGCGCTCTGGGGCGTCAGGACGGAGTGCTCCGAGCCGCAGGTGTCCGACGACAAGCGCGTCGTCACCTGGCAGGTGGAGAGCGTCGGTCCGAACTGGACGACGAGCTGCCATTACACGGTGCTGCGCTGGGACGAGCTGATGGAGCCCTATACGAACCGCTCCTGGCTCGGGCGCATCGTGCACGGCTACAAGGCGCTCCTCGAACTCGCCTTCAACGGCACGCTGGCGCGGTATTTCCGGGCCAACATCCGATACGGCCTGTTCTTCCTCTATCCGATCCTGCTGCTGTTCGGGTTCCTGCTCCTCGGCATCGCTGCGGGCATCGCCGCCGCCGCGCTCGGCGTCCCGGCCGCGCCGGTCGTCGCGCCGCTGGTCGGAATCGCCGTCTTCGTCCTGCTGCTCCGCTTTCTCGGAGCGTATTTCTATCTCGATTTCGCGCTGGCCGACTGGGCATTCGCAGCCGACCTGTCGCGCGACGCCGTCCCGGGGCTGGAGCAGGTTCTCGAGCGCTTCACCGCGGAGGTGGTTGCAGCGCTTCGCGATCCGGACGCGGACGACGTCCTCCTCTCCTCGGTGAGCCTCGGCGCGGTGATGCTCGCGGAGGCGATCGACCGGGTCTATGGGAGCGAACCGGAGGCGGATGTCTATTTCCGCCGGGCGGCGTTCCTCACGGTCGGGTCGTCCATCCTCAAGATCGGCCTCCATCCTGCCGCGGAGCGCTTCCGCCGCCTGGTCGGCCGTGTCGGCGCCGAGAAGGATCTCTTCTGGGCCGAGTACCAGGCGAAGGTCGATCCGATCAATTTCTACAAGACCGACCCGGTGGCCGCCCTCGGCAACCCGTCGACCGGGCGGCCCGTCGTGCGCCAGATCCGCATTCGAGACATGATGACGGACAAGGACTACCGCCGGGCGCAGCGGAGTTCCCTGCACCTCCACCGGCAGTTCGTCCTGCCCAACGGCAAGCGCTACTTCTATGATTTCTACCAGATCACCTTCGGCCCCATCGCCCTGCCCGCGCGGGTGAAGCTCGGCGATCGGGTGACGGACCTCTTCGGGCGGGACGGGCAGTTCCGGCCGGAGCACTCTAAGCGGAAGAAGGCGAACATGGCGGCAGCGGAATGAGCAGACTGATAGCGGAATGGATCTGGCTCCTCGGCGGGATCCTCTGGTTCGTGATCCGGCTTCCGCACCAGCGGCGGGCGCGCAAGATCAAGGTCGACAAGTCGGTCGGGGGCACGCGCGACCGCCTGCTGCTGATGAGTTCGCTGAGCGGGCTGTGCATCATCCCCTTCATCTATTTCCTGATCGCCATGATCGGCGGGCATCCCGTCTTCGCCGACTACACCTTCCGGTCGTGGCAGGGCTGGCTCGGCACCCTGCTGATGGTCGCGGCGATCTGCATGTTCTACGAGACGCACCGCCAGCTCGGCCGGAACTGGTCGGTGACCCTCGAGACCCGGAAGAAGCACGAACTGGTCGACTGGGGCGTCTACGCCTGGGTGCGCCACCCGATGTATTCGGCCTTCTGGCTGCTCGCCTTCGCCCAGGCCTTCCTTCTCGCCAACTGGATCGCCGGGCTCGCCGGAATCGTCGGCTGGGGCATCCTGTACTTCCTCCGCGTCGGCCACGAGGAACGTCTGATGATCGACACATTTGGCCAGGAATATGCCGATTACATGAGGCGCACCAAGCGCGTCGTGCCGTGGATCTATTGACCCTCGCAGGCGGATCGCGAAGGGTCGGGCCAGAGTGGAAGTTGGGCCGGAAGTGAACGTCGGGAGCCTCAGGATGATGTTGCCGCGATGCACGCTCATGTCGGCGATTGCCGCCCTCCTCATCGGCATGGCTTTCATGTCGTCTCCGGCCTCGGCTCAGGTCCAGGTGCCCACGCCGACCCCGCGGCCCCAGATCACCCCCAATCCCAAGGCCGTTCTTCCGGTGCCGAACGCGGTGGCCGCCAGCGCCAAGGCTGACGTCGGCGACATCCCGGGGGCCGGCGAGTATCCCAATGGCCGCGTCATCGTCCTGCGCGGACTGGCCAACATCTTTTCCCGCGGCATGGACGCCATCGCCAAGGACCTCAAGGAGCGCGGGGTCAACGTTGTCCTTCACAACCATTCCCGCTGGCAATCGCTCTCGGCGAAGCTGATCGAGGAGTTTCGCGCCAATCCCAAGGACACGGTCCCGATCATCCTGATCGGCCATTCGCTCGGCGGCGACGCCTCCATCGTCATGGCCAACTGGCTGGCTCAGAATCGCGTCCCGGTGCGGCTGATCGTCGTCTTCGACGCCGTCGCCCAGGTGCATCCCGTCAATGCCGGCGTCGAGGAGGTCATCAACTTCTACAAGCCCAAGGGCTACGGCCAGGAAGTGAAGGGCTCTGCAAGCTTCAAGGGCGTGGTCAACAATGTGGACCTGACCGACCGCAAGGACATCGATCACCTCAATATCGACAAGGATCCGGTCATCCAGCAGGAGGTGATCGCCAGCGTGATGAAGCTGATCGCTGCCGCGAACGGCGTGAAGCCGGCCCGGAAGGCCGCCCCGGTCGCCAGTCAGCCGCCCCCGGCGCCGCCGGCCGAGACGCCGGCGGAAACCACCGCCGCGGTCGAGGCG
>JAEZEN010000478.1 GCA_023433185.1 Pseudomonadota bacterium
AGCGCGGGTCGCGCGGGTCGAAGCGGGCCATGGCGTCGAGCCCGAGACCGACATCGGCGACGCTCCGCGCCAGCGGACCGATCACCGACAGCACCTGGTGCGGCAGCGGGCTCGGTCCCTTCGGCACGATGCCCGGACTGGGACGAAGGCCGACGATGCCGCAGAACGACGCCGGGTAGCGCACCGAGCAGGCATTGTCGGAGCCCTGCGCGACATGGGCCATGCCGGTCGCCACCGCGACCGCCGCCCCGCCCGAGGAGCCCGCCGCCGAGCGCGTCGTGTCCCACGGGTTCAGCGTCCGCCCGAAGACGTCGTTGAAGGTGTTGGCGCCGGCCTGGAACTCCGGCGTGTTGGACTTGGCGAAGATCACGCCGCCCGCGGCCTCGATCGCCTCGACGAGGTAGTCGGAGTGGTCCGGCACATGGTCGGCATAGGCGAGCGAGCCGATCGTCGTCCGCACGCCGGAGACGGCGTAGGCGTCCTTGATCGGAACCGGCAGACCGGCGAGCACCCCCCGTTCCGCCGGCGGCTTCGCCGCAAGGACTTCGAGCTGACGGCGCGCCCGATCCGGGCAGAACGTGACCAGCGCGTTGACCGCCGGATTGACCGAATCGACCCGCGCCATGGTGTCGGCCAGCACTTCGCCGGGCGCCACGTCGCCCTTCCGGAGCAGGTCGGCGACGGCCGTGGCCGACAGCTCGAAGAGGCGATTGCTCACGAAACAGGCTCCCGAAGCGTATCCGTTGAGCGGATAGCGTATATCCCTTATGAATACCGACGCAAAATCGAGGGGGCCGTCATGGAGGAGACGAGGCGCGTGCGGGCACGGAGCGAACCGGGCGCCGCCGGGGCGGAGCCCGCGACCGCCGCGGGGAAGAAGGCGGCGCCGCGCCAGGCCACCCCCGCCAAGGCGAAGACGCCGCCGCTCCGCGGCATGGCGCGCTCCTTCGCGGTCCTCGAATACCTCGCCCTCAATCCCGGCCGCGTGGTCGACGTGACGCGCGGCCTCGGCCTGCCGTGGGCGACCGTCCACCGCACCGTCATCCAGCTCGAGAAGGCCGGCTTCCTCCACCGCGACGAGCACACCAACCATTACCAGATCGGCTCGCGGCTCTGGCATATCGGCTCGTCCTACCTCGCCAGCCACCGGGTGCTTCGCGCCGCCATGCCCTACCTCGCCCAGATCGAGGAATCCGAGGGGATCGTCGTCCAGATCACCGAGCGGATCGGCAACCTCGCCGTCGCCGTCTACTCGGCCCAGCGCCTTGCCGAAGACATCACCAAGGCGCATTACGGCTACCACTTCCCGCTCCACTGCGGCTCGAAGGGCCAGGTCCTGCTCGCCTTCGAGGATCCCGACTTCATCGACGACTACCTCCGCCGCGACCTCGAGCGGCTGACCAGCGAGACGATCACCGATCCGGCGGTCCTCCGCGCGGAACTCGCCAAGATCCGGAGCGCCGGAATGGCGCTCACCGTCGCCGACGTTCAGCCCTTCACCGGCTCGATGTCGGCGCCGATCCGCAGCGCCAGCGGCAAGGTGATCGCCTCGCTCTGCTTCATCTTCAGGAAGACGCTGCTCCGTAACGAAAAGCGCCGCGAGGAATTGCAGGACCAGCTCATGCACATGGCGCACTCGATCTCGATCGACCTAGGCTGGCGCCCCGACCAGGGGTGAGTGCGGGTCGGGCGCGGTGCGTGCTTCGAGGCCCGCCGCGCTGCGGCGGGCACCTCAGCACGAGGGACGCGGTCTGGTTCGCCAGACGTCACCGGCTCAGGTCTCGCTGATGGAGGTGATGAACCTCTTCAACACAAGGTGCGAGCGTGCAGCGCGAGCCTCGAAGCAGGCGTGACTTCCATCCCAGGCGGACTACTTCCGCGCCTGGTACGATCCCTGGAGGTTCTCGAACGCCTCGGCGAGCGCATCCACCGTCACGGCGATGAACGCCTTGCCGGCCTCGCCCGAGGCGTGGGTCGGGTCGCCGAAGATGGCGGCGTGGCCGGCCTGCGGGCGCGGGCGCTTGGCGTAGGTGCGGGTCGGCGGCGTCGGCGCGACGAGGTCCCAGCCGACCGGGCCATAGTGGGCGCCGGCGAGGCGGTCCATCTTGACCAGTTCCGGCCGGGTCGCGAGCTGGAACGAGGTCTCGTAATCGCAGCCGTGGCCCATGCCGCCGGCCACCGACTTCCGCATCTCGTGGATCTTCGCCGCGCCGGGCTCCCAGTAGCTCACGGCGGAGACCTTGAAGTCGTGCGCGGCATCGAGCTCGTCGACCAGCAGGCGGGCGACCGCGTCATTGGCGGTGCCGTTCGGCCGGTTGCCGTTGAGGATGATGAGGTGGCCGAAGCCCTGGCGGATCAGCGCCGAGCCGATTTCGAACAGCATCGTCTGGTAGGTCGGGATCGACAGCGAGATCGGGCCCGGGAAATACTCGAAGGTCTTCGAGATGCCATAGGCGACCGGCGGCGCGACCAGCGCCCCGAGCCGCCCGGCGAGCAGCACCGCGATGTGCTCCGCCTGGTGCGTGTCGGTGTCGGTCGGCATGTGCGGGCCATGAGCCTCGGTCGCCCCGGTCGGCAGGATGACGGGACGGCCGGCGGCGATCGCCTCGCCGATCTCCATCTGGGTCATGTGCGCCATGCGGTGTTCCATTGCGTCCCCCTGTTCGCACGGCCGTGAGCCGGCAGTAGCCATATAATGGATACGATATCTGTCATTTGAACATCCCGCCGCCGATCCGGCAAGCTGCCCCGGTGTCCTATCCGCCGGCGCCGACCGTCTTGCGGTAGCGGCTCGGCGGCCGGCCATGGGCGCGTGCGAAGGCGCGCGCGAACTGGCTGGCCGAGGCGAAGCCGGTGGCGAGCGCCACCTCGAGCGCCGGCAGCGACGTCTCGCGGAGCAGTTGCCGCGCCCAGTCGAGCCGGAGCGCGAGGTAGTGGGCATGGATGCTGCGCCCGAGGCGGGCCTGGAACAGACGCTCGAGCTGGCGGAGCGACAGGCCGGCGATCTCCGCAAGGCGCGCACGCGGCAGGGGTGTCTCGATGTTGGCTTCCATCGCCCGCAGCACCGCGAGCAGGCTTTCCTCGGTGACGCCGAGCCGGTGGCGAAGATCCATCCGTTGCGGGCCCATCCCCTCGCGGATATGGGTCAGCAGGAACCACTCGCCCACCGCGGCCCCGAGGTCGCGGCCGTGGTCGCGGCCGATCAGCGCCACCATCATGTCGAGGGCGGAGACGCCGCCAGAGCAGGTGTTGCGGTCGCCGTCGAGGACGAAGAGCGCCGGCACCACCTCGACCGAGGGAAAGGCCTCGTGGAAGCCGGCGGCGTGCTCCCAGTGGAGCGTCGCCCGCCGCCCGTCGAGAAGTCCGGCGCGGGCGAGCAGGTAGGGACCGCCGGAGATGCCGCCAAGCGCGACCCCGCGCCGGGCGAGGCGGCGCAGCCAGGCAAGAGTGTCGCGGTCGTCGAAGGTGGCCGGGTTGCCGCCGGCGCAGACGAACACCAGGTCGGCATCGCCGGCCTCCCCCGGCGCGAAATCCGCGACCACTGACACGCCGTTCGATGCCGCCACCGGACCGCCGCCGGGTGCGGCATGCCACCAGCGATAGAGCTCCCGCCCGGCGAGGAGGTTCGCCGCCCGCAGCGGCTCGACCGCCGCCGCGTAGGACATCAGCGCGAAGCCCGGGATGAGGAGGAAACCGACGGTGGTGGGCTGGTGCAAAGACGACCTCGTGAACACGCTGGATCGACGCATGTGCGTCCTTCGAGGCTTCGCTCCGCTCGCGCCACAGGATGAGGAACGGACAGACCTCCAAACTTCGCGCTTGGGACGGAGATCGGAGACCCCCTCATGCTGAGAGGCGAGGGCGAAGGCCGAGCCTCGAAGCACGCACCGAGGCCATCGCATATCGTCAAGCGTGCGTCGCAAAATGTCAAACAACCGTGGCCGGGACGCGCGATAGTCCCGCCATGCGCTATTCGGTCTTCTCGATCCTGTCGAACGGCCTCCGCGGCAATCGCGGCTGGACACCGGTCTGGCGCGAGCCCGAGCCGCAGCGCGAATATGATGTGGTGATCATCGGCGCCGGCCACGGTCTCGCCACCGCCTATTACCTCGCCAAGGAGCACGGCGCCCGCAGCATCGCGGTGCTCGAGAAGGGGTATCTCGGCTCCGGCAATATCGGCCGCAACACGACCATCGTCCGCTCCAACTACCTGCTGCCAGGCAACATCCCGTTCTACGAATGGTCGATGAAGCTCTGGGAGGGGCTTGAGCAGGACCTCAACTACAATGCCATGGTCAGCCAGCGCGGCGTCCTCAACCTCTTCCACTCCGACCCGCAGCGCGACGCCTATGCCCGGCGCGGCAACGCGATGCGGATCAACGGCATCGACGCCGAACTGCTCGAAGTCGACGCCGTCCGCCGCATGGTGCCGATGCTCGACTTCGACAACGCGCGCTTCCCCATCCGGGGCGGCCTCCTCCAGCGCCGTGGCGGCACGGGGCGCCACGATGCGGTGGTGTGGGGCTATGGCCGCGCCGCCGACCAGCGCCGCGTCGACATCATCCAGAACTGCGAGGTGACCGGCATCCGGGTCGAGAACGGCCGCGCCGTCGGCGTCGAGACCAGCCGCGGCGCCATCGCCGCGAAGAAGGTCGCCCTGGCCGTCGCCGGCAACTCGTCGCGGGTCGCGGCAATGGCCGGGCTCCGCCTGCCGATCGAGACCCACGTCCTCCAGGCCTTCGTGACCGAGGGCATCAAGCCGTTCCTCGATCACGTCGTCACCTTCGGCGCCGGCCACTTCTACGTCAGCCAGTCCGACAAGGGCGGCCTCGTCTTCGGCGGCGATCTCGACGGCTACAATTCCTACGCCCAGCGCGGCAACCTGCCGGTGGTCGAGGACGTCTGCGAGGGCGGCATGGCGCTGATGCCCGGCATCGGCCGGCTGCGGCTCCTGCGCGGCTGGGGCGGGCTCATGGACATGTCGATGGACGGCTCGCCGATCATCGACAGGACCCCCGTCGACGGCCTCTACCTCAACGCCGGCTGGTGCTATGGCGGCTTCAAGGCGACACCGGCATCGGGCTGGTGCTTCGCTCACCTCATCGCCCGCGACGAGGCGCATCCGCTTGCCGCCGCCTACCGGCTCGACCGCTTCGCCTCCGGCCGCGTGATCGACGAGAAGGGGATGGGCGCCCAGCCCAACATGCATTGATGATGGCCCTGGACGTTCCGCCAATGCCTCTTTTGGGTCGAGGGAGATTGACCCCCTCCCGGCCTCCCCCTTCCAGGGGGGAGGGGTCGCTGGGGCACCCTTCGTTTCCCGCGTCGATGCCGGGCTGGCGCAGTCGGGTCCGTTTGCTTCCCCTCCCCCTGCAAGGGGGAGGAAGGGAGGGGGTCGTGCGAATGAACGATCGGCCGAACCATCAGGGAACACCGGCATGAGAATCCGCTGTCCCTATTGCGGCGAGCGCAACCTCGAGGAATTCACCTACCGGGGCGATGCGACGGTGAAGCGCCCGGAGAGCCTCGACCCGTCCGCCGAGCAGGAGTGGGTCAACTACGTCTATCTCCGCGACAATCCCGCCGGCCGGCACCGCGAACACTGGTACCACGGCGCCGGATGCCGCGCGTGGCTGGTCGTCACCCGGGACATGCGGACCCACGAGATCTTCGCCGTAGAACTCGCCGCCGGGAGCCACGGATGACCATCGGCACCGCCACCGACCAGCCCTCGCGGCTCGCCTTCGGCGGGCTGGTCGACCGCCGCCGGCCGCTCCGCTTCAGCTTCGACGGCCGCGACCTCGCCGGCTACGAGGGCGACACGCTGGCCTCGGCGCTGGTCGCCAACGGGGTCCGCCTCGTTGCTCGCTCGTTCAAGTATCACCGCCCCCGCGGCATCCTCACCGCCGGCTCGGAGGAACCCAACGCGCTAGTCGAACTTCGTTCCGGCGCGCGGCGCGAACCGAACACGCGGGCGACGACGATCGAGCTCCATGACGGCCTCCATGCCGCGAGCCAGAACCGCTGGCCGAGCCTCGCCCTCGACCTCCTGTCGGTGAACCAGCTCGCCGCGCCCTTTCTCGGCGCCGGCTTCTACTACAAGACCTTCATGTGGCCGGCAGCCTTCTGGGAGAAGCTCTACGAGCCGATCATCCGCCGTGCCGCCGGGCTCGGCCGTGCAGCCGATGCCCCGGACCCCGACCACTACGAGAAGGCCCACGCCTTCTGCGACGTGCTGGTGATCGGTGGCGGCCCGGCAGGCCTTGCCGCGGCCCTCGCCGCCGGACGGGCGGGCGCCCGCGTCATCCTCTGCGACGAGGATTTCCGTCTCGGCGGCCGCCTCAACGCCGAGCGCCAGGGTGTCGACGACCGGCCGGCCTGGGACTGGGCGGCGACCGCCGCGGCCGAACTCGCGGCGATGCCGGACATCCGCATCCTTCCCCGCACCACGGTCTTCGGCGTCTATGACGGCGGCGTCCACGGCGCGCTCGAGCGCGTCGCCGACCACCTCCCCGTCCCGCCCGACGACCTGCCGCGCCAGCGGCTGTGGAAGATCGTGGCCAAGCGCACCGTACTCGCCGCCGGCGCCATCGAACGCGGCATCGTGTTCGGCGGCAACGACCGGCCGGGCGTCATGCTCGCCGGCGCCGTCCGTACCTATCTCAACCGCTTCGCGGCCGCGCCCGGCCGGAAGGCCGTCGTCTTCGCCAACAACGACGAGGCAGCGACCACGGTTGCCGACCTCGCGGCCGCGGGGATCGCCGTCGCCGCCGTGGTCGATGTCCGCCGCGAGCCGCCGGCCGCCGTCCGCGACGCGGCGAAGGCAGCCGGGGCGGTGCTCGTTCCCGACGGACGGATCGTCGACGTGAAGGGCGGCAAGGGCGTCCGGAGCGTCCTCATCCACAACGCCGAGGGCCGCGACCTCCATGTCGGCTGCGACCTCGTCGCGGTCTCGGGCGGCTGGACGCCGTCGATCCACCTCACCTCCCATCTCGGCGGCAGGCCCATGTGGAGCCAGCTCGCCGCGGCGCTGGTTCCCGGCACCCTGCCGCCCGGCATGGCGGTCGCGGGTGCCGCCGCCGGCCGCTTCGGGCT
>JAEZEN010000539.1 GCA_023433185.1 Pseudomonadota bacterium
TACTATGCCGACCGCCTCTACCAGCTGCCGCTCGGCATCGTCGGCATCGCCATCGGCGTCGTCCTCCTGCCCGACCTGTCGCGCCAGCTCCGCGCCGGGCGCGACGATCTCGCGAGCCACAGCGAGAACCGGGCGATCGAGTTCGCCATGGCCCTCACCCTGCCGGCGGCAGTGGCGCTATTCGTGATGGCCAACCCGATCATCGCCGTGCTCTTCCAGCGCGGCAGCTTCGGGCCCGCCGACACGATCGAGACCGCCGCGGCACTGGCCGCCTTCGCCGTCGGGCTGCCGTCCTTCGTGCTCATCAAGGTCTTCTCGCCGGGCTTCTTCGCCCGCGAGGACACGCGGACGCCGATGTGGTTCGCCGGTGTCGCGGTGACGGTCAACGTCGTCATCTCGCTCGCCCTGTTTTCCTCCCTCGCCCATGTCGGCATCGCCATCGCGACCGCCGTGTCGGGCTGGGTGAACGCCGCCCTTCTGGGCGGGACGCTCTACCGCCGGGGCCACTTCACCCCGGATGCCGCGCTCAAGCGGCGTCTGCCGCTCATCCTCCTCGCCGCGGCGCTGATGGGCGCGGCGCTGCTCCTCGCCATGTGGGCCCTCGGCCCGATGCTCGACCACGGGAGCTTCGCGATCCGCGCCGCGGCGGTCGCCATCCTGGTCTTCGCCGGCATCGTCCTGTTCGCCGTGTTCTGCCAGCTCACCGGCGCCGCCGACTTCCGCAAGGCCATCGGACTCGCGCTCCGGCGGCGCAAGACGTGAACGGGCGCTTGCGCCGGGGGCGGGGCTCCGCTAACCCCGCTGCGCGACGGAGGGTCATGACATGAGCAAGTTTCCGCCCCGTGTGTTCTCGGGGGTCCAGCCGACCGGCAACCTTCATCTCGGCAACTATCTCGGCGCCATCGTGCGCTTCGTCGAGATGCAGGAGACGCATGACTGCATCTACTGCGTGGTCGACATGCACGCGATCACCGTCCCGGCCTCGGTGTGGGGCGGCCCGTCGTCCCTCCGCCGCCATACGCGGGAAGTGACCGCCGCCTTCCTCGCCGCCGGCATCGACCCGAAGAAGTCGATCGTCTTCAACCAGAGCCAGGTCAGCGTCCATGGCGAACTGACCTGGATCTTCAACTGCGTCGCCCGGCTCGGCTGGCTCAACCGCATGATCCAGTTCAAGGAGAAGGCGGGCAAGGACCGCGAGAACGCCTCCATCGGCCTCTACGACTATCCGGTGCTGATGGCGGCCGACATCCTCGCCTATCTGGCGACCCACGTTCCGGTCGGCGAGGACCAGAAGCAGCATCTCGAGCTGACCCGCGACATCGCCGTCAAGTTCAACAACGACTTTGCCGAATCGATCGCCGAGAACGGCTACGGCGACGGCTTCTTCCCGATCACCGAGCCGCTGATCACCGGTCCGGCGACGCGGGTGATGTCGCTCCGCGACGGCACCAAGAAGATGTCGAAGTCCGACCCCTCCGACAATTCGCGCATCAACCTCACCGACGATGCCGACACGATCGCGCAGAAGTTCCGGAAGGCGAAGACCGACCCCGAGGCGCTGCCCTCCGAGGTCGCCGGCCTCAAGACCCGTCCCGAGGCCGACAATCTCGTCGGCATCTATGCCGGGCTCTCCGGCCGCTCGAAGTCGGACGTGCTGCGCGAGTTCGGCGGCGCCCAGTTCTCGACCTTCAAGCCGGCCCTTGCCGACCTCGCCGTCGAGACCATCGCCCCCGTCGCCGCCGAGATGCGCCGCCTCCTCGACGATACGGCCCACATCGACGGCGTCCTCAATGACGGCGCCGAGCGCGCCGGCGCCATCGCCGAGAAGACGCTCGCCGGGGTCAAGGACGTGGTCGGCTTCGTCCGCAGGAAGTAGCGGCGGTCTGGGCGTCGGCAGTCCGGAAGAGCCCGCTGCCGACTGCCCGTCGATTGCCGACTGCCGATTGCCGATTGCCGTCCTTCCTGCCAACATTGCCGAGACCATGATCGCCAAACGAAAGAGCACGGCCGAAGGCCACCGCCGCAAGTTCCTCGTCGTCGTCGACGAGACGCCGGAATGTACCCGCGCGCTTCTCTTCGCCGGCCGGCGGGCGCTCCATACCGGCGGTGCCGTGGTCCTCCTCTACGTCATCGTGCCCTCCGAATTCACCCAGTGGGTGGGCGTCGAGAACATCATGCGGGCGGAAGCGACCGAGGAGGCCGAGAAGGCGCTCGGCAAGGCCGCCGACCTCATCCGCGACAAGACGATGATCGAGCCGCAGGTGGTGATCCGCGAGGGCCAGCCGGCCGAGGAACTGCTCAAGCTCATCGAGGACGACGAGGACATCGCGATTCTGGTGCTCGCCGTGAGCACCGAGAAGGATGGCCCGGGACCGCTGGTGTCGGCGCTCGCCGGCAAGGCCGCGGCGACATTCCCGGTGCCGATCACCCTGGTGCCCGGCCACCTCGACGACGAGACGATCGCCGCGATCGCTTAGGCGGCGACGCTATCCGGTGCCGCCCGTCGAGCCGAAGCCGCCGGCGCCCCGTTCCGTATCGGAAAGCTCCGCCACAGCGACGAAATCCGCCACCGTGACCGGCGCGATGACGAGCTGGGCGATCCGCATGCCGCGGGCGATGGCGAACGGCTCGCCGCCGTGGTTGACGAGGATGACCTTCACCTCACCGCGATAGTCGGCATCGATCGTCCCGGGCGCGTTGAGGACGGTGACGCCGTGATTGGCGGCCAGCCCCGAACGGGGCCGAACCTGGCCCTCGTAGCCGGGGGGAATGGCGAGGGCGAAACCGGTCGGCACCAGCACCCGCTCGCCCGCGCCGATTGTCAGGATGTCGCCATCCGGGATCGCCGCCGCGAGGTCGGCACCGGCGGCAAGCGCCGATTTCGGCACCGGCAGCGGCAGGCCGTCGCCATGCGGCAGGCGCTTCACCGCGACGGTCACGCCGGTCATGCCGCCCCGCCGCGGAGCAGCCCGAGCGCCTCGGCGATGCGGGCGACGAGCCGCGCCGCGACCTCCGTCTTGCCCATCTTCGGCCAGGGCTCGATACCGGCGGCGCTGACAAGGCTGATCGTGTTGTCGTCGCCGCCCATGACGCCGCTCCCTTCCGACACGTCGTTGGCGAGAATCCAGTCGGCGCCCTTGGCCTTCAGCTTCTTCCCGGCATTGGCCAGAAGGTCCGCCGTCTCCGCGGCGAAGCCGACGACGAGCGCCGGGCGGAGCGTGTGGTGGCGGCCAATGGTGGCGAGGATGTCGGGGTTCTCGACGAGGGCAAGGGGCGCGACGGCGCCGCTGCCGTCCTTTTTGATCTTGCCCTGGGCCGCGTGGGCCGGCCGCCAGTCGGCCACGGCGGCGGCCATGACCGCGACATCGACCGGCAGCGACGCCTCGACCGCCTCGAGCATGTCGCGGGCACTCTCGACG
>JAEZEN010000552.1 GCA_023433185.1 Pseudomonadota bacterium
GGCGAAGGCGGGCGGCACGCGGGGCGGCGCCGGGGTGCCCGGGCTGGCAAGCGCCGATGAGGCCGTGATGCGGCGCACCGCAGCCGGGGGCGGTGGTGCCGGGGTCGCGAGCCAGTCCGGCCGCTGCGGGGCGAAGGCCATCGCCTCCTGCTTGCCCCTGGCTTTCGCGACGATGCCCCCCGGCGGCCGCCACTCGAAGAACGGCAGGCCGAGCGCGTCCTCGCCTTCGACCCAGTCCGGTTCCAGAGCGGCGCAGATCAGCGGATGCCAGCGCTTGTTGCGGTCGCGTTCGCCAACCTGCTTCTCGGTGCCGCAGACATAGAGACGGTCGCAGGCGCGGGTGATGGCGACATAGAGCAGGCGGCGGTACTCGTCCTCTGCGTCACCGCGCAGCGCCTCGATCCGCGCTCGGACGATGCCCGGCATGGTCCGCGCGTTCCGCGCCCACACCAGCGGCGCGACGTCGCCGGTGCGGTCATCGGCAAGGGAGACGACCTTGGCGTCGTGGTTGGGATGGACCGGCTGCGAGCCGTTGTCGACGAGGAAGACGATCGGCGCCTCGAGGCCCTTGGCGCCGTGGGCCGTCATCACCCGCACCTCGTCGCGGGCCGAGTCCGTGTCGCGGCGCACGTCGGTGTCGGCCGCCGTGAGCCAGGCGAGGAAGCCTTCGAGCGACGGTGTGTTCGCCTCCTCGAAGGTCAGCGCCCGGGCCAGGAATTCGTCGAGGACGTCTTCCGCCTCGGTGCCGAGCCGGCGGAGGAAACGGGCGCGCCCGCCGTCGGGGCCGAGCACCCCGGCGAAGAAGGCATGCGGGTCGCTCCGGTCGACGCGACCCCGCCACCCCGCGAGCCGGGCACGGGCCTCGGCAAAGGCATCGCCGTCGCGCGCCGCGGCATCCTTGAGACGCTGCCACAGCGTCGCCCGGCCGCGCCCGTTGGCGAGCGCGAAGAGCTGGTCCTCGTCGAGCCCGACGAGGGGGCTCTTCAGGACCGCGGCCAGCGACAGGTCGTCCTCGGGCAGGAGCATCACGCGCCCCAGCGCGAGGAGGTCCATGACCGCGATGTGCTCGGTGAGCTTGATGCGGTCGGCGCCGGCGATCGGCACGCCCTTCGTCTTCAGCGCCCGGTTGATCGCCTCGGTCTGCGCGCCCCGCATCCGCGACAGGACCAGGATGTCGCCGGGCCGGATCGGCCGTCCGCTCGATTCGAGCTGCTCCTCGCGCTGGAGCCAGCCGGCGATCGTCTCGGCGATGCGGTTCGCGAGCTGCACCTCCGGGCTCTTCTCGCCGAGGTGGTCGACCGGGCTTGTCCAGTCGGCCGGTTCGATCTTCTCCGGCGGCGCGATCATCGGCCAGACGACGACCCGGCCGGGCAGGTTCTGCCGCGCCGCGGTATGCGTCGTCGGGCCCGGCTCGGAGGAGAGGCCGCGATGCGCCTTCTCCCGCGCGAAGACCGCGTCGACCGCATCGAGCACGGCCGGCACCGAGCGGAACGAGAGGTGGAGCGCGGGCTCCTTCCAGGCGAGGCCGGCGCGCCGCGCCCGGTCGCCGAGCGTGCGCCGCATCTCCGAGAACCACGCCGGCACCGCTCCCTGGAACGAGAAGATCGACTGCTTCTCGTCGCCGACGGCGAAGAGCGTGCGGACCCGGTCGCTCGCGCCCTCACCGGCGAAGAACTCCTCGGCGAGCGCCCTGACCACCTGCCACTGCCGCGGGCTGGTGTCCTGCGCCTCGTCGACGAGGATGTGGTCGAGCCCCCGGTCGAGCTTGTAGTGGACCCAGCGCGAGGCATCGGGACGGGCGAGGAGGGCGACCGTCTTGACGACCAGGTCCTCGAAATCGAGGACGCCGCGCGCCACCTTCATCCGCTCGTAGTCGGCGATGGCGGCGTCGGCGAGGCGGACGATGGCAGCGGTGGCGGCGTAGCACTCGGCGCCGTTGATGCGCTCGATCAGGGCTTCGAGCCGCTCGCGCTCGGCCTCGAGCATCTCGGCGAGGCCGGGCCAGTCCTTCTTCACGGCATTGGTGACGAGGCTGCCCGCGACCCGCAGGCCGCCGTCGCCCTTGGCCCAGAACGCCTTGTAGGCGTTCGCCGCCGCCTCTGGCGACTCGGCGCTCAGCACCGGGCGCAGCCGGTCGGCGGCGTCGAGGTTGTTCCTGCTGCCGCTCTCGTCGAGCATCGCGACGAGCCTGGCGAAGTCGGCGGCGAAGGGGCACTCGCCGACGATCGCCGCCCGCAGCCGGTCGAGATCCTCGTGGCCGTCGAGGCCGAAGCAGGCCTGAAGGTCGAGGAGGGCATCGTCGAGCGAGGCGTATCCGGCCAGCCAGCGCCGCAGGCGGTCGCGCCCCTCGATGAACTCCTTCATGGCGCGCTCGACCATGAAGTCGCTCGCCGCCCCCAGGGCGTCGTCGAGGGCCTTGCCGAGCGCGCCACCGTCGGAATCGGCACGGGCGAGGACGTTCCGCCTGGCGCGTTCGGCAAGCGCCTCCGCGTCACGCTGGTCGAGCACCTCGAAATGGCCGGCGACGTTGGCCTCGAAGGGGAACTGGTGAAGGAGGCGCTCGCAGAAGGCGTGGATGGTCTGGATCTTGAGGCCGCCGGGGGTCTCGAGCGCCCGGGCGAAGAGCTTCCGGGCCTCGGCGAGCTGACCGGCATCGGGTCGGCGCTGCTCGATCTCCTGGATCGCGGCGGCGAGCTTGCCGTCGGGCATCGCCGTCCACCGGGCGAGGATGTCGAACACCCGCTTGGCCATCTCCGCCGCCGCGGCGCGGGTGAAGGTGAGGCAGAGGATGCGGCCCGGGTCGGCGCCGGCCAGCAGCAGGCGGATGACGCGATAGGCGAGGACGTGGGTCTTGCCCGAGCCGGCATTGGCCGACACCCAGGCCGAGGCGCGCGGGTTCGATGCATCCGCCTGCGCCTTCCGCGTCGCGGCGTCGATGGTCAGGGGCGGGGCTGGCCGAACCATGCCAGTTCCTCCTCGCTCTGGACCAGCGCCCATTCGCGAACCCGGGCGAGGTGGTCATAGGGGCTTTCGTAGCGCGTCTCGAACATCGGGCGGGCGCGCGAGGCGTAGCCGTGGCCCGGGTCGTCGAAGCGGGCAATGAGCGCGGCGAGCCGCTCCAGCGCCTCGCCGGCGACCTGACCGGCGGTGTAGCCCTCCTCGATCGCGTTCCTGATCGGCTGGCCACGTTCGACGGCGTTGAGCGCCACCCAGTAGAGGCGCGCCACGCTCCGTCCGGCGAAGTCCTCGCCGAAGGCGCCGGCCCG
>JAEZEN010000597.1 GCA_023433185.1 Pseudomonadota bacterium
GCGCCTTCCCGACGCCTGACGCCGGGCCGCGCGCGCGAGCATCTCTGCTTCCGGATCCGGCGGGAGCCGGGCCGACGGTACAACCCCGGCGGCCCGGTGCCGAGGCCATGATGCGACCACCCGCCCCTCTGGCGGGAGGGGGGGCAACTCTGCTAGGGCTTGTCCTTGCGATGCGGGATGCGACAGGGGCGCAGTCCGAGGTGCCCTTCCGGAATGCTGATCGGTGCGCGACGGGCATGGCCGAGGGCGGGAGGCCGCTAAAGGCGCACTATCGCCTTTGCCTTGCTTGTGGGCTATAGCGTCGTCCTGGATAAGAGCCAGAGGTTTCCCGGGTAATGTTTTCCAAGATCGAGTTCGATTCCGATGGTCCGTGGGGCATCGTCCAGCGGGTCACGAAGGAGTATGGCCGGAAGCACCTCTGGGGATACGTCTTCGGTACTTTTTTCATGCTATTGGTTGCGGTCACGACGGCGTTGAGCGCGTGGATCATCTCCGACGTTGTTGACCAGGTGTTCGTCGATCGCGACATGGGCAAGGTCACGATGCTGGTCGTGGCGGTGCTCGTCATCTCCATCGCCCGGGGCATCTCGCTATACGGCTCCGCCGTGATCATGTCGCGAATCGGCAACGCGATCCGCGCCGACATGCAGATGCGCGTCTTCGACCACATCATGAAGCTCGGCGTGAACTATTTCGACAAGACGCCGTCGAGCGATCTGATTGCGGCGATCGCCCAGCGCGCCAGCTCGCCGGGGAATACGCTCAAGACGGTCCTGACGACCTTCGGGCGCGAGATCCTGTCCCTTGTCGGGCTGGTCACCGTCATGATCATCCAGAGCCCGGGCATGTCGCTGATCGTTCTCGTCGTCGGGCCGGTCGCCGTGGTCGGGGTGCGTTTCCTCGTGAAGCGGATCCGCAGCGCCGCCAAGGGCGAGCTCGAGGGCATGACGGGAATCATCGCCGCCACCCAGGAAGCGGCGCAGGGCATCCGCATCGTCAAGGCGTTCAACCTCGAGCCGGTGATGCAGAAGCGGACCAGGGATTCGGTCGAATTCGTCCGCTGGCGCTCCAATCGCATCGCCGCCGTCACCGCCGGCACGTCGCCGCTGATGGAGACGCTCGGCGGCGTCGCGATCGCCGGCGTCATGTTGTGGGCCGGCTACCAGACCATCTTCGCGGAATCGACGCCGGGTCCGTTCGTGTCCTTCGTCGCGGCGCTGCTGCTTGCCTACGAGCCCGCCAAGCGCCTCGCCAACACCCGGGTTTCGCTCGAGCGCGACGTGATCGGCGCCAAGACGATCTATCGCATTCTCGACGCCAAGCCCTCGATCGATCCCAACCTCGAGGGGCCGGAACTGACGGTCACCGCCGGCGAGATCGCGTTCAGGGATGTGACCTTTGGTTACCGCGCGAAGAAGCCGGTGCTGAAGGAGTTCAGCTTCACCGCCGCGCCGGGCAAGGTGACGGCGCTGGTCGGTCCGTCGGGCTCGGGCAAGAGCACCATCATCAACCTGATCGAGCGCTTCTATGACGTGCAGGGCGGCGAGGTCCTGATCGATGGCCAGGACATCGCCAAGGTCCGCCTCGCCTCGCTTCGCAACAACATCGCGCTGGTCAGCCAGGATACGGTGATCTTCCGCGCCACGGTGCGCGAGAACATCCGTTTCGGCCGGCCGAGCGCCAGCGATGCGGAAGTCGAGGAAGCGGCGCGGAACGCGATGGCGCACGACTTCATCGAGCAGCTTCCCGAGAGCTACGAGACCGAGCTCGAGGCGGGCGGAGGCCAGCTCTCCGGCGGCCAGCGCCAGCGCCTGGCGATCGCCCGCGCCATGCTTCGCGACGCCAGGATCATCCTGCTCGACGAGGCGACTTCGGCGCTCGACGCCGAATCCGAGCACCAGGTGCAGATCGCCTTCGACCGACTGATGGTCGGGCGGACGACGATCGTCATTGCCCACCGGCTCTCGACCGTGCTCGGCGCCGACAACATCTGCGTCGTCGTCGGCGGACAGATCGTGGAGAGCGGCCGTCACGCCGACCTGCTCGCCGTCGGCAAGCACTATGCCCGCATCTACCATCTCCAGTTCGAGCGCCACATCGAGCCGAAGCCGGAGGCGCCGGGCGGCGACGACGGCCTCGGCGTCTTCGTCGACGGCCCCGGCGTCTCGGTCGAGCCGGAGGGGACGGCCTTCGTGCGCACCAGCCGGAAGGGCTGAGCCTCCGGGAGGCGTCGGCCGGCGATTTGCCGGCGGTCCGGTTTCAAGGGAGAGTGGATGCGTCGAGGCCAGCACCAGAAGGGGCGGGTGCCGGAATGCTGAGCAACGACCTCGCTGCCCGCCGATGGATCGCCTCGGTCGTTGCCGGCCTGATGCTGTTCTTCGGCATTCTCTTCGTCTACGTGACGCCGCCCTACCAGGGGCCGGACGAGACCGCGCATTTCGCCCGCGTCGCGATGATCGCCGGGGGCGATCTCCTGCCCCGCGACAGGGACGGGGTGAAGGGTGTCGCTCTCCCCGACAGCCTGCTGCGCTTCGAGCGAAGGCATGCCGGGATCCAGTCGGACCTCGACGCCAAATACGACTACAGGCGCATGGTCTATGAGATGCGGGTGGGGTCGAGCCTTCGTCCCAAGACCTTCACGACAGTGGTCACGCAGTCCACCTCGCCGCTCATGTACGCGCCGGCGCTTCTTGGGGTCGCGGCCGGATCGCTCCTTTCGTCCCTGAGCTTCGCCGACCCGGGCGCCGTCAACTGGGCGACGCTGCACTACTTCGCGCGGCTCGGAAACCTCTTCGTCTTCACCCTTTCGGTGGCCTTGGCCCTCGTCGCGCTGCCGCGCTTCCACGCCGCGGTCGCCTTCGTCGCGCTGATGCCCATGACGATCTTCCTGTCGTCGACGGTGCAATACGATTCCATGTCGTTGATCGCGTGCCTGGGCCTGTTCGTCGTCGTGGTGCGGGGGGTGGCCAGGGCAGGGGCGTTCAGCCGGAAGGAACTCGCTCTTCTCGCGGTGTCGGCCTTCCTCCTCGGCCACGGCAAGATCGTCTACCTGCCGCTTCTGCTCGCGATCGTCCCCGTGGCGCTTGCGGGACCGCGTCGGAACGGGTTCGTCGCGATCGGGGGCGCCGCCATCGCCGCGCTGCTGGGCCTGGCCGGGGCGCTGGTCTTCGCTCCGCTCAGCGGTCAGCCGGGCGACCTCATCGACCAGCAGATTGCCGTCCTCCTCGGCGATCTCGCCGCCATACCCGGGCTGATCTGGCGCATGCTCGCCGAGATGCACGGCTACTATTTCCGGTCCCTCTTCGGCCGCTTCGGCTGGCTCGACACGGCCGCGCCGCCGTCGCTCCTGATCCTCGTCTGGGGCACGCTGCTTCTTGCCCTCTTCAACGACAGCCGCGGGCCGGTGCTGAGGCTTGGCGCCTGGACGCGGCTCGCGACCGCCGCCGGCATCCTGATCTCCCTCACGGGCATCATGCTGGCGCTCTACATCATCTGGACGCCGACCAAACCCGATGGGTTGGGTTCGCCGGTCGTCATCGGGGTGCAGGGCCGCTACTTCATCCCTCTCCTGCCGTTCGCGATGATGGCGCTGTCGTTCAACCTCAGGCGGGTCGGGCCGCGCCTGGCGGGCGCGGTCACCGACCTGCTGCCGGTACAG
>JAEZEN010000002.1 GCA_023433185.1 Pseudomonadota bacterium
TTGCCGACCAGCACGTCCAGCCCGCCCCAGGCTTCCAGCACCCAGGCGAAGAGCAGGTCGACTTCGTCCTCGTCGGCGATGTCGGCCGGGGCAAGGAGGTGGCTGGCGCGCGGCGCGATCGCCTCGAGATCCTCGAGCAGCGCCGCCGCCGGCTCCGGATCGCCGACATAGTTGACCGCGACGCTGGCGCCTTCCTCCGCCAGGCGGAGCGCCGTCGCCCGGCCGATGCCGGTCGCCCCGCCAGTGATCAGCACGCGCTTGCCGACGATGCCCCGCATGGTCCGCCCCTCCGATGCTCCCGATCCAATCTCGCCGCTGACGCGGCCAGGGCGCAAGCCTCTATCCCCGGCAGATCGCGGGCACTGCCCTGTTTCCGACAGCGGCGCCGCGCCGCTCCCCGCACGGCAGACGCGGCCCCCGGCGCCCTGTATGGTCGCCATCGGTCGGAGATCGCGAGAGTCGCATGCAAGACACCCTGCACATCGTCACCTACGTCGCCCTCGCGGCGGTTTTCGTCGTGCTCATCCTGGGTGTCGTCAACATGATGCGCGGGACCTCGCCCAACCGCTCGCAGACGCTCATGCGCTGGCGGGTGATCCTCCAGTTCACCGCGCTTGTCGTGATGATGGTGGCGCTCTACCTCGCCTCGCGGTAGGGCGGCGGGCGGCCCGAGTTGAAGAAGGGGACGCGACGATGGTCCGACTCAACAGGATCTACACCCGCACCGGCGACGCTGGGACCGCGGCGCTCGGCAATGGCGAGCGGCGGAAGAAGTTCGACCCGCGGTTCGCGGCGATCGGCGAGGTGGACGAGGCGAACGCCGCCATCGGCCTCGCCCGCCAGCATGCCCATGCCGACCTCGACCGGACGCTCGCCCGCATCCAGAACGACCTGTTCGACCTCGGCGCCGACCTCGCGGTGCCGGAGGGAGGCGAGGCTGGCCGGTCCCGGCTCCGGATCGCCGAAGCGCAGGTCGCCCGCCTCGAGGCCGAGATCGACCGCTGGAACGCCGACCTCGCGCCGCTGACCTCCTTCGTCCTGCCCGGCGGGTCGGCGCTCGCTGCGGCGCTGCACCTCGCCCGCACCGTGACGCGGCGCGCCGAGCGCGCCGTGGTGGCGCTCGCCGAGAGCGAGGCGGTCAACCCCGCGGCGCTCGCCTATGTCAACCGGCTGTCCGATCTCCTGTTCGTCGCCGCCCGCTTCGCCAACGACGGCGGCGCCGGCGACGTGCTATGGGTTCCCGGCGAGAACCGCTAGACCCGTTCCACCATGCCGAGGCGCGCTTGCCGATCTTCCCGATCCACGACGGACGCACGCTCAGCCACGTCGAGCGGCCCTATGCGACCTGGGCGATCATCGCTATCAACGTCGTCGTCTACTTCTTCTTCGAGGGCGGCATCACCGGCGAGGTCAATTTCGCCGCCGTCTACGGCTTCGGGCTGATCCCGGCCACCTACAACGACTATTTCGAGCTTCCGGCGGACATCCTTGCCGCGCCCGACTGGGCGACGCTGTTCACCTACGCCTTCCTCCACGCCGATGTCTGGCACCTCTTCGGCAACATGCTGTTCCTCTGGGTCTTCGCCGACAACATCGAGGACGCTTTCGGCCACCTCCGCTTCCTCGCCTTCTATCTCCTCTGCGCGGCGGGTGCGGGCTATGTCTTCGTGCTCTCCGATCCCGCGGCGCAGACCCCGCTGGTCGGCGCCTCCGGGGCGGTCGCCGGCGTGGTTGCCGCCTACCTGATGCTCCACCCGCGGCAGCGCATCTGGATTCTCGTGCTGATGCGAATCCCGATCCGCCTGCCCGCCTTCTGGGTGCTCGGGTTCTGGGTGCTGTTCCAGTTCTATTCGATCATCGTCGCCCAGCCCGGAGACCAGGTCGCATGGTGGGCCCATGTCGGCGGCCTGGCGACCGGCGCCGTCCTCGTGCTCGTCATGCGCCGCCGCGGCGTGCCGCTGTTCGATCGCGCCTGAGGCCGGAAGAGGGCAGGCCGGGACGTTGACGATCTCCGGGCCCGCCGATAGGGTCCGCGACCAATCCGAAGAGGTACCGAAGGCGCGTCCGATGAAGGTGCTCGTCCCCGTCAAGCGGGTGATCGATTTCAACGTCAAGGTGCGGGTCAGGCCGGACGGCTCGGGGGTCGACCTCCAGAACGTCAAGATGGCGATGAACCCGTTCTGCGAGATCGCCGTCGAGGAGGCGCTGCGCCTTCGGGAGGCCGGCAAGGCCGCCGAGGTGGTCGTCGTCTCCGTCGGCCCCGCGCAGGCGGCCGAGACGATCCGCACCGGGCTCGCGATGGGCGCCGACCGTGGCATCCTCGTCAGGACCGACCAGCCGACCGAGCCGCTCGGCGTCGCCAAGGTGCTCCGGGCGATCGTCGAGGCCGAGGCGCCGGGCCTCGTCATCCTCGGCAAGCAGGCAATCGACGACGACGCCAACCAGACCGGCCAGATGCTCGCCGCCCTGCTCGGCTGGCCGCAGGCGACATTCGCCTCGAGGCGGGTGGCCGACGGCGACGCGGCGACCGTGACGCGCGAGGTCGACGGCGGCCACGAGACGCTCCGCCTCGCCCTGCCGGCGGTCGTCACCACCGATCTCCGCCTCAACGAGCCGCGCTACGCCTCGCTGCCCAACATCATGAAGGCCAAGAAGAAGCCGATCGACGAGAAGACGCCGGAGGAGTTCGGCGTCGATCTCGCGCCGCGGCTGAAGGTGATCAAGGTCGCCGAGCCGAAGGGCCAGCGGAGCGGCACGCGCGTCGCCTCGGTGGCCGAACTGGTCGACAAGCTCAAGAACGAGGCTCAGGTTCTGTGACCACGCTGCTCATTGCCGATCACGACAACGCCAGCTTGAAGGAAGCGACCGCCCGCGCCCTCACCGCGGCGGCGGCCCTCGGAGGCGACGTCCACGTCCTCGTCGCCGGCAGGGACTGCGGGCCGGCGGCCGCCGCGGCGTCGCAGCTCGCCGGGGTCGCGAAGGTGCTCCGCGCCGAGAGCGAGGCTCTGGCACAGCAGCTTGCCGAGCCGCTCGCTGCCCTCATCGTGGGCCTCGCCGGGCCCTATGACGCGATCATTGCCGCGGCGACGAGCGGCGGCAAGAACGTCATGCCGCGGGTCGCCGCGCTCCTCGACGTGATGCAGGTCTCCGATGTCACCGCCGTCGTGTCGCCCGACACGTTCGAGCGGCCGATCTATGCCGGCAATGCCGTCGAGACCGTCCAGTCGACCGATGCGAAGAAGGTGGTGACGGTCCGCCCGGCGGCCTTCAAGCCCGCCGAAGGCGGGGGCGACGCGGCGCCGGTCGAGGCGGTCGATGCGGCGGCGGCCCTCGCCGGCCGGTCCGAATTCGTCGGCGCCGAGATCGTGCGTCTGGAGCGGCCGGAACTCACGTCGGCCCGGATCGTCGTTTCGGGCGGTCGCGCCTTCCAGTCGGCCGAGAACTTCAGGACCTATCTCGAGCCGCTCGCCGACAAGCTTGGCGCGGCGATCGGCGCCTCCCGCGCCGCCGTCGATGCCGGTTACGCGCCGAACGACTATCAGGTTGGGCAGACCGGCAAGGTCGTGGCACCCGACCTCTACATCGCCTGCGGCATCTCCGGCGCCATCCAGCACCTCGCCGGCATGAAGGACGCCAAGGTCATCGTCGCGATCAACAAGGATCCCGATGCGCCGATCTTCCAGGTCGCCGACTACGGCCTCGTCGGCGATCTCTTCCAGTTGCTGCCGGAGCTCGAAGCCGAGCTCGCCAAATCCGGCCGATGATCTGACACGCGAAGGAACGGGCGACATGGAC
>JAEZEN010000026.1 GCA_023433185.1 Pseudomonadota bacterium
GGATAGACCCAGTCGAAGGCGTTCTTCATCGCCCCGCCGAGACTGCGATTGTACTCCGGCGCCACGACGATGAAGCCGTCCTGCTCGCCCACGGCCCTTGTCCAGCGGGCGACGTTCTCCTGGGTGAACGGCTCGCTGATCCAGGCCGGGCTCACCGGGGAATCGAAGTTCTGGAGGTTGAAGTCCTTGAGGTCGAGGAACGTCGCGCGGACGTCGCCCCGCTTCTTCAGTTCGTCGAAAATCCACCGCGCCGGCTTGTCGCCGAAGCGGTTTTCCCGGATCGAGCCCAGGATGACTGCGATATTGACCATCTCCGTAACCCTTCGCTTTGCGGCGACCGTGTCGTTCGGCCGCGAACACCCCCGACAGATGGCAAGGGAGTGTCTCTCTGCGAAGCGCTCAAATTACGATGGTATCCATCAGTCCGGGTGATGGGCGACACTGTCCGTTCCGGTCCGCGGAAGAAGTGTCAGGTTGGGGCGCGAGACCTTGATCGGCGCCGCCTGGCGGTCGCCGAGCAGGCCGTGGCCGGTGCATTCGGTGACCCGCCGGCGAAGGTCCTCGATCAGCCAGCGTCCCGCCTTGCCGGGAACCCTGCCGCGCTCGTGGACGACGTGGATGTCGAGGCCGGAGAGTGAGGGTTCGGCGAGTTCGAGCACCTTGAGACGGCCCCCGTCGACGTGCTCGCGCACGAGGTGGTAGGGCATGTTGCACCAGCCGAAGCCCGCAAGCAGGAACTCGAGCCGGGTGCCGAGATCCGCGAAACGCCAGGTGCGGAAGCTGACGATCCCCCCGCTGAGGCCATTGCTCACCGTCGTGCGGTCGGTGAGGACGAGTTGCACCTCCTTCTCGAGATCGGCGCGGGTGAGCGGTCCCGCGATGCGCGCCAGCGGATGGTCGGCCGCGACCACGGGGACCATCGGGACCGTCACCAGGAACTCGCTCTCGCGGTTGTCGGTGACGACCGGCAGCGGAACGCAGAACGCCAGGCGCGCCGCGCCGTCGCGGAGACGCTGCTCGGCGCCGCCCATCGCCTCGGTGAAGACCGTCACCTGCAGGCAGGGATAGACCTCGGCAAGCCCGCGCAGGCTGTGCGTGAGGACGACGCTTGGAAACATCGCGTCGACGGCGAGCGTCAGTTCCGGCTCGATCCCCTCGCTGAAGCTCTCGGCCTTCGCCTTGAGCGCCTCGGCCCCGGCGATGAGATGTCGCGCATCGGCGAGGAGGACGCGTCCGGCGTCATTGAGCTGCGGGATCTTTCCCTCGCGGTCGAAGAGCGGCAGGCCGAGGGCGGTCTCCATGGATTGCACCGCCTGGCTGATCGCCGACTGCACGCGGCCGAGCTTGCGGGCAGCGGCCGAAAAGCTCCCCTCCTCGGCGACCGTGACCAGTACGCGCAACTGGTCGAGCGTAAGGGGATCCAGCATGTTTCATGAACCTAACTGATGGTGGGCTTCACTATTTGGCTTATTCCGCCGGCGCTTCAAGGAACCATATCGGGATGCGTGACTGAACGTTCAACAAAGGAAGCATCACCATGAAGACCACGGCCATCGCGGCGGCTGCCGCCACCGTCATCGCCCTCAGCGCCGGCTCCGCCTTCGCGTGGGATCTGCACGACACCCTGGCTCCCCCGTCGAACCCGACGCCGACGGTGTCGCAGTCGCAGTCCTATGGCGCGGATCTCCAGATCCCCGGTGCCGGCACGGTGACCTCGCGCGGCGCCGCCTATGACTACCAGTGCGCGGATGCCAAGGCGAAGTACCCCGACAACAGCTTCCAGGTCGCGACCTACTGCGCCCCGGGCGATCGTTGATCGTCGCCGACATGGAAGGGGGCGGCTAGGCTCGCCCCCTTCCAGGCTGGCGCCGCAAGCGACGGTCTGAAGATCTGGCCGCTAGCCGGATCGCCGCTGCGCGCGTCCAGTTCGCCAACAGCTCTCGCCTCCCCTCCCGAAAGGCGGTATCCGAAGGTTTCCTTCGCGGCCGTTCGGGAGTGGAGACGATGAACAGCACGCAGCATCCCGTCGGCCCCGCGGTCGACGCGGCCCCCGCCCGGCGCCCCGCGCCGGTGACGCTGGAGGGGCGCTTCGCCGTCCTCGAAAAGCTCGACCCCGCGCGCCACGGCCGCCCGTTCTGGGAAGCGGTGCGGGGCGATGATTCGCTCTGGACCTACTTGGGCTACGGTCCCTTCGACGACGAAGCCGCGTTCCTCACGTGGGTCGCGGCGCGCGCCGAAGCCGGCGATCCCTTCGCCTATGCGGTGGTCGAGCGCGGTTCCGGCGCGGCGATCGGCAGCCTGACGCTCATGGAGATCCGGCCCGCCATGCGGGTCATCGAGATGGGCAACATCGTCTATTCTTCCGCCCTCCAGCGCACCCCGGCCGCGACCGAAGCACAGTATCTTGCCGCCGCCTATGTCTTCGAGACGCTCGGCTACCGGCGCTACGAGTGGAAGTGCAACGCCCTCAACGTCCCATCGCGGCGGGCCGCGCTGCGTCTGGGCTTTGCGTTCGAGGGCATCTTCCGGCAGCATATGATCGTCAAGGGGCGGAATCGCGACACGGCCTGGTTCTCGATGCTCGACAGCGAGTGGCCGGCACGAAAGAGAGCATTCGAACGGTGGCTCGACCCCTCCAATTTCGATTCCGACGGCCGGCAGCGCGTGGGCCTCGCCGCCTTTTCCGAGGCGGGCTGATCCTTCTCGCCGCGCTGGCGGCCGGCGGTGCCGCGGCGGACCCCTATGCGCTCGCGCCCTACAAGGACGACCTGTTCGCCTACCGCAACGTTCTGCAGAGCGAGTTCGACGGCGACTTCCTGCTCGTCGACTATGACCGCCCCCGCGATCTCCACGATCGCGACGAGGTGCGGCTCGAGCGGGTCAAGCCGGAATATATCGACCTGTCGACCAGCGCGGTGCAGACCGAGCGGAGTCTTCGCGTCGCCGGGCGGAAGGTCGAATACACCGCGGTCGGCAAGGCGGATGGCGGGGCGAGGGCCATCGTCCTCTTCATTCACGGCCGGGGCACCAACCGTTCGAGCGGGGCGAGCGACCTGATCCACGGCGGCAACTTCAATCGCGTCAAGAACCTGATGGCGCGGAACGACGGCCTCTACATTTCCGCGGACTTCTCCGATTTCGGCCGGCGCGGCACGGCGGAGATGAAGGCGCTCGTCCTCGACCAGGCGGCGCGGTCGCCCGGCGCGCCGATCGTCCTCGCCTGCGGCTCGTGGGGCGGAAAGATCTGCTGGCGCCTCGTCTATGACAGCGAGACGGCGCCCCTGATCAAGGGGGTGCTGTTTCTCGATTCGGAGATGAGCAGCGATTTCGTCGCCCGGGCGGCGAAGCTGCCGCCGGACCGGCGGCCGGCGATCCACATCTCCAACTCGATGGAGGACTGGATCCTCGGCTACAAGGCGCAACTCGCCTTCTTCCGGCGCATGAAGTCGGAGGTTCCCGACTATCCGATCCGCTTCGTGCTCTTCGACGAAGGCACCCACGGCATCTCGCTCCGCATGACCGACTGGCGGAAGACGTTGAACTGGATGTTCGCCGTCACCCGCAACTGACGACGGCCGACCGGGCCGGCCGTCGCAGGAAGGGTCAGCGTCAGCGGACGATGGCGGCGAGATTGGCGTGGGAGACGACCAGCCAGGTCCCGTCCGGGCCCTTGCGGAAGACCGTGATGCGCGGTCCGTAGCGCATCTCCTGCTCGCCGCCGATCGTCACCTCGCTGGTGATCTCGTAGCGGGCGACGAGATGGTCGCCATAGCCGGTAACCACCAGGGAGCCGATCTCGGGCGGTTCCGGAAAGCGCGGCAGCTCGGACTGGAGATAGGCCTCGGCATCGTAGGCCGTCCCGTCGGAGCGCACGATCTGGAACTCGGGCGCGAGGATCCGGCCGAGCGCCGTGGCATCGCCGGAGGCGACCGTGCCGACCCAGGTGGCGACCGCCGCGTTGCCGGCCGCGGCGGGGTCGCTCATCAGGCCCATGCCGAGATTGGCGAGGGCCTGCATCTTCCACTCCCCGCCTTCGCGCGCGAAGACCGCCAGTCGCGGCTGGTCCTCGGAGGCGATGCCGGACCCCTCGAGCGTGCCGGTCACCCCGGCGAAGTAGCTGGCGGTCAGGACGTCGCCCGACAGGAAGGCCCGGATGTCGCCGAGCTTGTAGCCGGAATAGGACGGCGGCCGCGACAGGTAGGTCTCGCGGTCGTAGCGCGTGCCGTCGGTGCGCATGATCTGGAAGGCGTCGCCGAGGACCGCCGCGAGCTCGCCGCGCCCCGCCAGGGCCTCGTAGAAGTGCTCGAGCTCGGTCGCGGCGATGGTCGCCGCATCGTCCTGCGCCTCGGCGCCGTCGCCGCGCAGCATCCAGCCGCCGGCGAAGCCCGCCGCGACCAGCATGCCCGCGATCACCGGCAGGCGTAGTCTCTCTCTCAACGTGATCGGCATCTCGAAACCCCCTCCTCATGACCCAGCCGGCACGCCCCTTAGCACGATCCGGCGCACGCGTCGCGGCATGGGGCGACGACGGTCGCGGCGGCGGTCGCCCCGGTTGCAGGGAAACGGCGCCGCTACTCCTCCGGCTCGGTCGTGAACATAAGCGGGAAGCCGGCGCTGCGCCCGGCCTCGGTGGCCTCGGTCGCCTTCGTCTCGGCGATGTCGCGCTGGTAGACGGCGACCACGCAGGCGCCTTTCTGGTGCGCCGTGATCATAACCCGTGCCGCCTGGTCGTCGCTCATCCGGAACACGGCCCTCAGCACCGCGACGACGAAATCGCGGGGCGTGTAGTCGTCGTTGAGCAGGATGACCTTGTGGAGACGCGGCCGCTCGGTTCTGGTCCTGGCGCGGGTCTTGGGCTTGACGACGATGTCGGCCATGGCGGTCACCTCCGTGCGCCGTCCCTATACTCCGTCATCCCGCCCCGTGGAAGGCGCGCCGCCGGTCCTGCCGGATACCCCCGCAATCGTCGCCACAATGGCTGTCGAGGTGCGGCGCTCCCGTTCGTCGTGGGAGTACCGCAACCCGGAGGAGTGCCGTGCGATGACCGTTGAAACCGATGCCGAAGCGATCCGCAGCGCCATTCGGGCCGTCCTGCGCAGCTTCGCCGAACGCGACGCGGAGGCCGTTGCCGCAAGCTATGCCCCCGACGCGATCATCTTCGACCTCGCCCCGCCCCTGTCGCGCCGGCCCAGTGTCGAGGAGATCGCGGCCTGGATCGGAACCTGGCAGGGCCCGCTCGTGCGGACCACCCGGGAACTGGGGCTCGACGTCAGCGGCGACCTTGCCGTCTGGCACGGCTTTCTCCACACCGCCGCCACCACCCTCGGCGGCGAGGCGGCGGCATGGTGGGAGCGGGCGACGCTCGTCTTTCGCCGCACCGATGACGGCTGGCGCGTGGTCCAGGAGCACACCTCCGTGCCGTTCCACATGGACGGCAGCTTCCTCGCCGCGACCGACCTCACCCCGTAGCCTGAAACCCTTTCCGGGCTTGATCTGGATCAAGGCGAACGGCGGATCGTCCGCGGCGTTATGGCGGGATGTGGGAGCCGATAACGACAGCGCCCTATGGGGACGAGCTCGAGCTCGCCGTGATCGACCGCGACGGCGAGCACTGCCTCGTCTTCCCGTGCCGGCGGCTGCTCGACGGCTGGTCTCATGCGCAGACGGGCGCCCGCATCGACGTGCGCCCGACCCATTGGCGCCCATGGCCGAGAAAGGACTAGACTGCGCCCTCGACAGGCCTTAGCGAGGCGCGCCATGATCGACACCATCCCCGGCATCCACCACATCACCGCGATCGCGGCCGACACCCAGAAGAGCATCGACTTCTACACCCGCGTCCTCGGGTTGCGCCTCGTCAAGCTCACCGTGAATTTCGACGATCCGGGGACGTATCATCTCTACTTCGGCGACGATGGCGGTACGCCCGGCTCGATCCTCACGTTCTTCCCCTTTGCGATGGCCGCCCCGGGCCGGGCGGGGGCCGGCGTGGTCGACACGACCACCTTTCTCGTGCCGCCCGACGCGCTCGAAGGCTGGATCGAGCGGCTCGAGGGCCACGGCACCCTGACGCGCGGCCCGGAAGAGCGCTTCGGCCAGGCGTTCATCGCCTTTTCCGACCCCGACGGCATGAAGCTCGAGATCGCCGTCGCGGACACCGGCAGCGGCGATGCCATCCTGGGCTTCGCCGGGGCGACGCTGTGGAGCCTCGCGCCGGATCGTACGCTCCGCCTCCTGACCGACGGCTTCGGCTACGAGGTCGCGGGCGAGGAGGGGGGCCGCATCCGCCTCAGGGCACGAAGCAACGCGCCCGTCGGCACCCTCATCGACGTCCTCACCGATGCCGGCGAGGATCGCGCCCGGCCGGGCGCCGGCACCGTCC
>JAEZEN010000115.1 GCA_023433185.1 Pseudomonadota bacterium
CGAACGGGATGCGAAGCGATTCGCTCCCGAGCGGGAACGAGACGTCCTCAAGACCCGCTCCCGACCCGTTGCGGACATCGGCTGCCTCGCGGAGACTGCCTCCAATGAAACGCCTCATCATCGCATCCGCAGCCCTGCTCTCCGGCTGCTCGCCCGTGACACATACCTACACAGTAGAGACCCAAAACGCCGACAGCCCCGTCGTGTCTGCTGAGGTTTCTGTGTGCCGACAGCCGATGTGGTCGCTTGAACGATCAGGAACCCGCTTCACTGGAGCTAATCGCAAACGCTGCGAGGGTTCGGGTTTAATCCGGCTGACGCACCAAGACGGAACTACGACTGATTGTCAGGTTGGATACGTGACGACTCTGGATCAGACATTGGCCTACGTGGTCGCCGGGCGTTCGTGCGAATCCCAACCCTGAACGTCCGCTTTCCACCCTCCCCCGACCTCCAAGACGTCAAGTCCTGGGCAGAGGTTTGGGGCCTCGGAGAAGAGCCGGAGCGCGCCAAGACCCGACATCGCCGTCGCGCCGTAAAGGCGACACCAGCGAGGCCTGCCAGTTACCGCCAGCGACCCTTAACCGTTCCTGCGAGAGTTTGCTTCCGGGCGAAGAGCCCATTGAAAAGGCCAAATGTCGCCTTTCCCGCGTCCGCACCCTACGCAGTTTTCAGGCGTCCGCAGCCAGGGTGCGACGTAGCCCTTCCCTGTGTCCATGACGTGCTTTCGACAGCGGGGGCACCGAAGCGAATTCCCCATCACTATCCAAAAGACCGGGCCGAGAAGAAGCAGCGGCCAGAAAAACGGTGCGAGGGCGACGCCGACAAAGAGAAGGACAGCCGCACAGGCGAAGAGAGGATAATACCAGCGCATATAGGTCTGCCACTTCGGGTCCGGCACGCTTACCGCGACCAACGTGCGCTAACCACCCTTAGGCGTCCGTCGGCTCCCGACCCATCGCGGACATAGCGAGTCGTGGCTGTTCGGCCCAACTTCGTCGGCGGAGGAGCGAAGAATGGTCGCACGGTCACGCTGGTTAACTTCCCATGCGATAGTCGCAGTCGGGACCGCGATCACAGCCCTGCTGTCGAGACTGTTCTACCCCTCCCAATGGGCGTTGTTGGACAACGCAAGACTGCTGCTATGGCCGCAAGTGCTGCTTTCGACATGCATCTTGATCATGTGGCTCGCGGTCTGGATTCACTCGCTCAGACATAGAGCTATCCACCCGTTGCTCGCGCTCGTAACGCTGGGGTTGACGATTGTGCCTCTCCTCAGCGACGCGCAACAATGGAGTTGTGTCGTCGGGGAATGCCTATGGTAACCGCGTGAGGCACCGTCCGCTTCCCACCCGTAGCGGTCGCTCGGGATGTCTGTAATCCTGTAGAAGCTTCGCGACGGACCTCAAGAGTCGCTAAGCCGCCGCGCCATCACGGCGACGGTCGCGGAACAGCGATCATCCCCAGCCTTCTACGGGGCTGACTTGAAGCAATGTTCGTGTTCTGTTCTATCAAGGCGTCCTGATGAAAGGAGCCCTCCGATGGACAGCCGCGTCGTGCCTGGGGCGACCTCAAAAGTGGCGACAGAGCACGTTTCGCCGACCCGTCCGGGGCAGCGCATGGTCATCCGTTGCGAGGCTCCGACGTGCGATCATGCGGTCGTGATGGACCCGCGCCCGATCTTCGGAAGCCGTCGCCATTGGCCTGTCGCAGGGCGATCAGAACGCTTCCGCTGCCGATGTGGAGGGCGTGTCGCCTCAGTGAGCTACACGCGAAACGACTGTCTCTCCGAAGGACCTGTCTCTCGTCAGGTCCTCAGTCTCTGGGCCTGAGCACATGCCGGACCCATGGGCACCCACGTGGAACCAGACCCTCGCCGCCATCCTGGCGCACCCCGATGTGTTCGTGTGGCGGCACTGTTCCCGCTGCGGGCTGCATAAACGGGTGACGCGCGATGAGATCGCTGCGCTCGTCCGCGACCCTCAATACGGACCGCTCTACAGTCTGTGGAATCGGAGGCCCCGTCCCTGCCTGACGTCAGGATGCGATTCCGAGAACTTCTACATGTCGGGTCGAGAAGGGGGGATCAACGGACCCATGACATCCTCTGATCCGATGATCCGAAAGCTGCACCGCCGGTGGGAGCGATCCCGCGACTGTCTGCTCAAATGCTGCGGTGATGATAAAGCTTAGGACCCACACGGACTGAGGAGACCGCAATGTGCGGACGCTTCGACACCTCCCACCTGACGTGGCGCGACATCTACGAGCAACTGTCGAAGTTCGGCACCGTGGCCAGTCCGCCGCGCAACATCGAGCCCAACGACGATGTGAGGCCAACGACGCGTCAGGTCACCGCGCGTATCGGTGACGATGGAGCCTGGATTGTCCAGACGATGCGATGGGGCCTCGTGCCATTCTGGCGGTCAGGGAAGCCGCTGAAAGCCCCCGAGAAGGGAAGGGGCGACGGCTTCAAGCTCACGACCTTCAACGCCCGGTGCGAGGGTGTCGCCACAGCATCGACCTTCAAGGGGGCGTTCGCGCGCCGACGCTGCATTGTGCCCGCCTCAGCTTGGTATGAGTGGTCGGGCGAGAAGGGAGCGAAGACGCGTCACACCTTCCGGCGCACTGACGGCAAGGCGATCTGGTTCGGCGGCATCTGGGATCGCTGCACGACTTCCGACGAAGGCGAGATTACCAGCTTCACGATCATCACCGG
>JAEZEN010000215.1 GCA_023433185.1 Pseudomonadota bacterium
CATCGAGTTCGACGAGTCGATCGCCACCATCGACATCCTCTACGATCTCGCCTTCCTGCTCATGGACCTGTGGGAGAAGGGGCTGCCGGCGCAGGCGAGCCTGGTGCTCAACCGCTACCTGTGGGGCGCGACGGAGCTGAACCGCGAGCTGGAAGGCCTGGCGGCGCTGCCGCTCTTCATGAGCCTCCGGGCCGCGGTGCGCGCCAAGGTCGCCGCGCTCCGCCTCCGCGAGGTCGGGGCCGGTCCGGACGAGGTCGCGGAAGCGCGCCGCTACCTCGGCTTCGCGCGGGGCTTCCTGATGCCGTCGCCGCCGCGACTGGTCGCGATCGGCGGCCTGTCCGGCACCGGCAAGTCGACGATCGCGGCAAGGGTCGCACCCGCTTTGGGGCGCGCGCCGGGCGCCGTGCACCTGCGCAGCGACATCGAGCGCAAGCGCATGCTCGGCGCGGACGAGCATCATCGCCTGCCCGAGGAAGCCTATGCCCACGCCCTGACGGAACGGGTCTTCGCCGCGCTCCGCGACCAGGCGGGACGGGCGCTCGCGGCGGGCCAGAGCGTGGTGGTCGATGCCGTCCACCACCGGCCCGAGGAGCGCGATGCGATCGCCGCGGTGGCGGTCCGGCTCGGTGTCCCGTTCACCGGCCTCTGGCTCGAGGCGCCGCTCGAGACCGCGAGCGAGCGGGTCGAGGCACGCCGCGGCGACGCCTCCGACGCGACCGCGGCGATCGTCGCCCGTCAGGCCGCCCGGCCCACGGGGCCGATCGCGTGGACCCGAATCGATGCCTCCGGCGACGCCGGGTCGGTGGTGACGGCCGTCCTGAAGGCGATCGACGCCTTTCCGGGCCGCTTCAGGCGGCCTGCTTCCGCGGCGCGATCAGGCGGCGGTTGACCAGCACCTCGGCGATCTGGACGGCGTTGAGGGCGGCCCCCTTCCGCAGGTTGTCGGAGACCACCCACATCGACAGGCCGTTCTCGATCGTCGCATCCTCGCGGATGCGGCTGATATAGGTCGCGTCCTCGCCGGCCGCCTCGTAGGGCGTGATGTAGCCGCCCGGCTCATGCTTGTCGATGACGAGGCAGCCCGGCGCCTCGCGGAGGATGTCGCGGGCCTCGTCGGCGCTGATCGGCTTCTCGAACTCGATGTTCACCGCCTCGGAATGGCCGACGAAGACCGGCACGCGGACGCAGGTCGCGGTGAGCCGGATCTTCGGATCGAGAATCTTCTTGGTCTCCGCCATCATCTTCCACTCTTCCTTGGTGGTGCCGTCCTCCATGAAGACGTCGATGTGCGGAATGACGTTGAAGGCGATGCGCTTGGGGAACTTCTTCGCCTCGACCGGGTCGGTGACGAAGACGGCGCGGGTCTGGGTGAACAGCTCGTCCGCCGCCTCCTTGCCGGCGCCGGAGACCGACTGGTAGGTCGCGACCACGACCCGGCGTATGGTGGCGATGTCATGGAGCGGCTTGAGCGCGACCACGAGCTGCGCCGTCGAGCAGTTCGGGTTCGCGATGATGTTCTTGTGGCGAAAGCCCTCGATCGCGTCGGCGTTCACCTCGGGCACGATCAGCGGCACGTCGGAATCGTAGCGCCAGGCCGACGAGTTGTCGATGACGACGCAGCCCTGCGCCCCGATGCGCGGCGACCATTCCTTCGACACTGCGCCGCCGGCCGACATCAGGCAGATGTCGGTGTCGGAGAAGTCGTGGGTGTCGAGGGCCTTCACCTTCAGCGTCCGGTCGCCGAAGGAGACCTCGGTCCCCTGGCTGCGCCGCGAGGCGAGGGCGACGACCTCGTCCGCGGGGAAGCCGCGCTCGTCCAGGATGGTCAGGATTTCGCGGCCGACATTTCCTGTCGCGCCCGCAACGGCGATCTTGTAGCCCATGGCGATCCTCTCAACTCCTCTCGGCGGGGCGGGCAGGATGCCGGTGGCACCGCCCGTCACGGTTGCCCTCCGCGAGCGGAGAGCATCGCGGCGGGCAACGAAAATGGCTCAGGTTTTCGTGGATGCTTTCGCAGGGCGATTGGGCGTAGAATCGAGCATGCCGCCGGAGACCGGCGCGCGCATCGCCTCACTGCACAGGAACGAGTTCATTGGCCGGACCCGCGAAAACGCGAGAACTTCTACGCCAAAGTGCCGCCATGTCAATGAACTTGCGGACACCGGCGACGATCCTCGCCCTGTTGATCGCACCCGCCGCGGCGCTGGCGGGGGAGCGCATGTTCGGCTTCGAGATGGAGAAGACCTTTTCCGGCCGGACGCTCGACGGCGTCTACGAGAACGGCAGCTTCTTCTCCGAGACCTATTTCGAGGACGGCTCGATCCGCTACCACGACATCGAGGGTGCCGATTCCGGGCAGTGGGCCGTCGAGGACGACACCTTCTGCACGTTCTACGAGAGCGCGGCCGGGGCGTGCTTCTTCGTCGAGCGCGACGGCGAGAACTGCTTCACCTTCTACCAGGCCCTCGAAGGCGACGGCGGCCGGCTGGTGCCCGATACCGAATGGACCTCCCGCGGCTGGCGGCGCGGCGCCGATTCGACCTGCGACACCCCGCCCGGCGCGGAGATCTGAGGGCAGGGTCCGCCTACGGTTCGGTGACGATCGTCGCGACGAGCAGCCGGGCCGCGGTCGCGACGTCCTCGAGGTCGGCATACTCGTCGATCGCGTGGGCCTGGGCGATGTCGCCCGGCCCGAACACCACCGTCGGCGTTCCGCGCCGGGTGAGGGTGCTGGCGTCCGAGCCGAAGGGGGCGCCGATCGGTTCCGGGTCGCGGCCGGCCCGGGCCAGCGCCGCGCCGAGGCGCCCGACGATCGCGGCGTCCCGCGGCACCTCCATCGACAGGCCGTCGATGAACGGCGGCTTGGTCTCGATGCGCGCACCGTCGGGCAGCGGGAAGGACGCGACGAGCCCGGCGACCCGGGTCCAGGCCTCGGTACCGGTTTCCTCCGGCAGGGTGCGGAGGTCGAAGGTCATGCGGACCCGCGCCGGCACGCTGTTCAGCCCCTCGCCGCCCGCGATGCGGGTGCAGGTCAGCGTCGACGGGCCGAGCATCGGATGGCGGCGGGTATCGCGCTTCATGGCCTCGCGGAGATGGGCGTGGAGGTCGGCGGCGAGGGCGATCGCGTCGATCCCCTCGTGCGGCCGGGAGGAATGGGCGTTCCGCCCGTGCACCTCGACGACGAAGCGGGTCGCGCCCTTGAGCGCGGTGATGATCCGGAGGCCGGTCGGCTCGCCGGCTATGCCCATGGCATAGGGCGGATGGGCGGCGGCGTGGTGGGTGACGCCGCGGAAGGTCGTCTCCTCGTCGATCGCGGCGACGAAGGTCACGTCGCAGTCGCGGTCGAGGTCGCGGGCGGCCCGGAGCGCCAGCATGAACATCGCAAGGCTCGCCTTGTCGTCGACCGCGCCGCGGCCGTAGAGCCGGCCGTCGCGGACCACCGGGGTGAACGGATCGTCCATGCCGTCGACCTGGACGGTGTCGGTGTGTCCCTCCCAGATGACGCGCGGCGCGCCGGGCGGGCCGGGCAGGCGGGCGACGACGTTCGGCCGCCCGGGCAGGACTTCCTCGAACGCCGCTTCGATGCCGCTCGCCACCAGCCAGTCGCGCACGAACCTCGCCATGCGCTCTTCGCCGGCCCACTCCGCCGGCAGGCCGGGCGCCAGCAGGTCGGGGTTGATGCTCGGGGTGGCGACCATCGCGCCGAGCAGGTCCGCCACCGCGGCGGCGGTGATGTCGTGAGTTTCGGGCATGGCGGGGGTCTCGGTCAGCGGCGGGCGGCCTCGCGGCCGGAAAAGAGAAGGAGGATCAGGATCAGCGAGCCGAAGAGGATGCTGCGCCAGCCGGGCGAGGCGTTCACCACGGTGATCAGGGCGGTGATGGTGACGAGGAGCACCGCGCCGGGGATGGTCCCGGCATAGGTGCCGGCGCCCCCCAGGATCGACGTGCCGCCGAGCACCACCGCGGCGATCGAGGCGAGGAGATAGGGGTCGCCGATGCCGACATAGCCCTGGCCGTTCATGCCCAGCACCAGCACCCCGGCAAGTCCGGCGGTGAAGCCCGAGATGGCGTAGACGGCAACCGTCGTCGTCCGCGTGTTGATGCCCGACAGGGCGGCGGCGAGCGGGTTTGCGCCGAGCGCGAAGATCCTCGCGCCGAAGGGCGTGGCATGGAGGAGGACGAGGGCCAGCGCCGAGACGCCGATCCAGAGGATGACGCCGGCCGGGATGCCGACCGGCCGGGCATTGCCGAGGAAGGCGAGGATCGGGCTGCCGGCCGAGACGGCGGTGCCGCCGGCGATGAGGATCAGGACGCCCTGGAGGAACGTCGCCATGGCGAGCGTCATGATCATCGGGTGGACGCGGAGGAAGGCGATGCCGAGCCCGTTGAGCATGCCGATGCCGCTGGCCGCGGCAAGCACGATCACGATGGCAAGCCCGCCGGTGGGGTCGCCGGCGATGGTGGCGAGCGGCACGCCGACGGCGGAGACCGTGACGATCGCGCCGACCGACAGGTCGATGCCGCCGGCGATCACCACCAGCGTCTGGCCGATCGACACGATGCCGATCACGGCGGCGAGTTCGAGCAGGTAGCGGAGGTGGCCGTAGGAGCCGAAACCGGGCTTGAGCAGGCCCGCCACGACCCAGACCGCGAGGACGATGGCGACGGTCAGGAAGGCGCGGCTCCGAAAGACCGTGCCGATGCGGAAGGGCGGGAAGCGCTCGCTCGCCGGGCTGCTCACGTCACGCTCCTCCAGCGCCTGATCTCGGGAAGCGCCACCGCGCCGATGATGATGAGCCCCTGCGCGACATACTGGGCGACCGGCGAGAAGCCGAGGAAGAACATCACGCTGATCATCAGGCTGAGCAGCAGGCTGCCGGCCAGCGCCCCGCGCATCGTGCCCTTGCCGCCGAGGAATCCGATTCCGCCGAGCACCGCGGCGGCGATCGAGTTGAGGGTGAAGGCGTTGCCGATCACGGGATCGCCCGAGCCGGTCTGGGCGGCGACGAAGAGGCCGGCGAGGGTGCAGAGCAGGCCGCTGATCGCGTAGGCGACGATCCGGGCGAGGTCGACCGGCACGCCCGAGCGGTAGGCGCCGACCGGGTTCTCGCCGGCGGCATAGAGGCTGAGCCCGATCGGCGTCGCGAGGTACAGCTTCCACAGGAGCGCGATCGCCACCAGGACCAGGAAGGCGACCGGGAGGTTGCCGGCCAGCAGGTTCGAGAACCACAGAGGGATCTCGCCGCCGGGCCGCGGCAGGATGAGGAGCGCCACGCCACCGATGATGAAGGCGGCGGCCAGCGTGACGACGATCGCCGGCAGGCGCAGGCGGACGACG
>JAEZEN010000246.1 GCA_023433185.1 Pseudomonadota bacterium
ACATTCCTCGGCGTCAACATCTTCGCCCAGAACATCGTCTTCGGCGCGGTGCTGATCATCGCCGTCGCCATCACCATCGACCGGTCGAAGATCCCGGTCGTCAAATAACCCGGAGGGTTCATCATGGATCTCGGCCTGCGCGACAAGGTCGCCGTCATCACCGGCGGGAGCATCGGCATCGGTCTCGCCACCGCCAAGGCGTTCGCCAGGGAGGGCGCCAACGTCGTCATCGCGGCGCGGAACGCGGAACGGCTCGAGACCGCCCGCGCCGAGATCGCACCGGCAGGCACCAAGGTCCTCGCCGTCGACTGCGACGTCGCCACCGCCGCCGGCTGCACAGCGCTGGTCGAGGCCGCGACGAAGGAATTCGGCGGCGCCGACATCCTCATCAACAATGCCGGCACCGGCAGCAACGAGACCATCATGGACGCCCCGGACGAGAAGTGGCAGGCCTACTGGGACCTCCACGTCATGGCGGCGGTGCGGCTCGCCCGCGGCTTCGTGCCGTCGATGCGTTCGCGCGGCGGCGGCGTCATCCTCAACAACGCCTCGATCTGCGCCTCTCAGCCGCTCTGGTACGAGCCGATCTACAACGTCACCAAGGCCGCCCTGGTGATGGCCTCGAAGACCATGTCGACGGAATTCGTCAAGGACGGCATACGGGTCAACGCAGTCAATTTCGGCCTGATCCTGACGCCGGACTGGATCAAGACGGCGAAGCAGCTCACCGCCGATACGGGCGGCGACTGGAAAGGGTACCTCGACACGGTGGCGCGCGAGCATGCCCCGATCGACCGCTTCGCCGCCCCCGAGGAGGCCGCCGACTTCCTCGTCTTCCTCAGTTCGGACCGGGCAAGCTATTCGGTCGGCTCGACCTATTTCGTCGACGGAGGCATGCTGAAGTCGATCTGATTCCCGCGGCCGGCGCGGCATTGCGTCGTCGGGGTGCCGTGCCGGTCGAGGATGGATGTCTGCGGCCTGCCGTCATGGTCGCTTGCACTGGTGCGGCGCTGCGAAGTCGCGGACCGCCTGGCCCCGGAGCTGGATCAGGCTGACGTCGATCGTCCCGTGGCGGAAGCCGGTCTCGCAATAGGCGAGATAGTAGTCCCACATGCGACGGAAGCGCTCGTCGAAGCCGAGCGGGGCGATCTCGCTCCAGGACAGGTTGAAGCGGCGCCGCCATTCGCGCAGCGTCTCGGCATAGCCGCCGCCGAACGACTGCAGGGCGCCGATCGCGAGCCCGCTCCGATCGGCCAGCCCCTCGAGATGCCCGAGGGTCGGCAGCATTCCGCCGGGAAAGATGTGCCGCTGGATGAAGTCGGGACGGCTCCGATAGGCCGGGAAGCGGTCGGCGGCGATGGTGATGACCTGAAGCACGGCGACGCCGCCGGCGGCGAGCGCACCGCGCAGCCGCTCGAAATACACCGGCCAGTAGCGCTCGCCGACGGCCTCGAACATCTCGATCGAGACGATCCGCTCGTAGCTCCCGGGCACGTCGCGGTAGTCCTGGAGGCGGATGTCGGGCTCCGTGACGCCGGCCGCAGCAAGCCGGCGGAGCGCATAGTCGCGCTGCTCCCGCGAGAGGGTGATGCCGGTATAGGCGGCATGGGGCGCGAGCCGCTCCGCGAGCGCCCCCCAGCCGCAGCCGATCTCGAGCACCCGGTCGCCGGGGTGCAGTTCCAGCATCTCCGCGATGCGGTCGTTCTTCGCGGCCTGGGCTTCCTCGAGGCTCTCCCCGCCGCGGTAGAGCGCGGCGGAATAGTTCATCCCGCGGTCGAGCCAGCGCTCGTAGAAGCCGTTGCCGAGGTCGTAATGCGCCGCGATGTTCCGCCGGCTGCCGCGCCGCGTGTTGGCACGGAACGCATGGAGCATCCTGTGCCGGAGCGCGGTGAGCGGGGACGCCTGCTTCCGCGGCCGGAGGGCGGCCTCGTTGGCGAGCAGCAACGACAGCAGCGTGGCGAGGTCGGGCGTCGACCAGTCGCCATCCAGATAGCCGTCGGTGAACCCCACCTCGCCGTCGAGGAGGATGCGGCGGAAGGCGCGGCGCTCGTGGACGTCGATGCGCGCTTCGGGGCCGCTCGCCGCCCCGGTGCGGACGACGGCCTCGCCATCGGGAAGCGTGACCGTCAGCCGGCCGGCATCGATGTCCGGCAGGCAGCGCTCGACGAGACGCGCGAAGAGCCCGGTCGCGCGAAACGGCGTGGCGGAATCCTTGGCATTGACGGCACTCATGGCTGCACGGCTCGGCTGTCGGTGGGATGCGGTGGCGGCAGACCCGGCATGGCTCGGCCGGGATGGCGGTGCACCCGGAAGCCGCGCAGCAGCATCCGGAGCGCATGCCAGTGGATGGCGGCGGTGACCTTGAGGGTCATCAGCGGATAGAGGGCGAGCATCCGCACGAGGAAGCCGTCCGACATGGGCCGCCGGGCGGCGCTGAGCGCGGCGACGATCAGCGGCCCGTCCGCGTCTTCCGCGCGGATGGCGACCGAGACCCGGCCGTCCGGTGGATGGACGCGAAAGGCGTAGGCCATGTCCATGCCGAGGAAGGGCGAGACGTGGAAGGCCTTTGCCGTGCCATGGGCGACCGTCCCCGCTCCATCGGCAGGCAGGACGTAGCCGTGGCGTTCGCCGAACGTGTTGTGCACTTCGTAGACGATCGCCCGCAGTACCCCGTCCGCATCGCGGCAGAAGAACACGCTGAGCGGGTTGAAGGCGTAGCCGAAGATGCGCGGCAGGGTGAGCACCGAGACGGCGACGCCCGCCTCCGGCAGCCCCGCCGCGGCGAGCTTCAGCCGCACCTGGTCGCCGAGCGGCGTCGGGCTGCCGTCACCGAGGTCACGATCATGGAAGGCGAAGAGGTTGAAGCGGTTGCGCGAAAACAGCCGCAGCCGGCGATCGAGCGAGTCGATCTCGTCGAGGTCGAGGAGCATCCAGAACAGACGGTAGCGGAGCCGGTGACGCTTCGGGCGAAGCCGCCGGTGGACGACCGACCCGGTATAGAGCGCGGAACGATGGGTCATGCCGCCATCCGTTCCGGCACTGCGGCGGGCGTCGGGCCGATGAAGATGCGCCCCGATTCGTGCGGCACCCGCCACGGTCGGCGCATGCCGCCGAGCGCCTCGGCGACGGCGAGGCCCGCCTGCAGGCCGTCCTCGTGGAAGCCGGCGCCGAAATGGGCGCCGCAGAACCAGGTGTTGCGCTGGCCCTGGAGCACCCACAGCCGGCGCTGCGCGGCCACCGCCCCGGCATCGAAGATCGGGTGCTCGTAGGTCTCGCTGCGCCACGCGTCGCGGGGCGTGTCGAGCGGGTTGAGCGTGACGAACAGATCGCGATGCGTCGGCAGGCGCTGCAGGCGATTCATCCAATAGGTGACCGCGACGTGACCGTGCGTCTCGATATGGTTCCAGCTCGCCCATGCGGCGCGCCGGCGCGGCATGAGGCCGGGGTCCGAATGGAGCATCGCGACGTTGCGGCTGTAGCGGAACGCGCCGAGCAGGCGGCGCTCGTCGGCGCTCGGGTCGGCCAGCAGGCGGAGGGCCTGATCGGCATGGGTCGCCACGACGACGTGGTCGAAGATCGCGGCGCGCCCGGCCGCATCGATGACGCGCACCCGGCCGGATTGGCGGACGATGCGGGTCACGGCGGTGCCGAGCCGGATGCGGTCGGCATAGCGGGCGGTCAGCCGCTCGACATAGGCCCGGCTTCCGCCCACCACCGATCGCCAGACCGGGCGATCGCGCAAGGCGAGGAGGCCGTGGTTGTCGAAGAAGCGGATGAAGCTTGCCGCCGGGAAGTCGAGGATGGCGGCGGGCGCGGCCGACCAGATCGCCGCGGCCATGGGCAGGAGATGGTCTTCGCGGAAGGCGGCGCCGTACCGGCCCGCCTCGAGATAGTCGCCAAGCGACGCCCCCGAGGCTTCGAGCCCCGCGAGGTGGCCCGGCGCGGCGCGGTAGAAGCGGACGATGTCGCCGACCATGCCCCAGAAGCGGGGCCGGAGCAGGTTCTGCGGCTGGGCCAGGAGCCCGCCGAAACCGCAGCCGCCGGCATATTCGAAGCGCCCGTCGTCCACCGACACGGAGAACGACATCGAGGAGGGCGCCGTCGCCACATCGAGGTGGGCGAACAACGCGGTGAGATTCGGATAGGTGCGCTCGTTGTAGACGATGAAGCCCGTATCGACGGCAACCGCGTCGTCATCGGCGCCCGCCAGCACGGTATTGCTGTGGCCCCCGATCCGCGTCGCGCCCTCGTAGACGGTGACGTCGTGCCGCTGTGCCAGCAGCCACGCCGCCGCCATCCCGGAAATTCCGGTGCCGACGACGGCGAGCTTCAACCGAGCCGGTGGACTCACGCCGTGCATTGCATTCCTTTCGTGCCGCGCCGGCCGATGCTCTGCCGCGCGCCCCATCTGGCTCCTCCTACGCGGGGGGCGGCAATTCGGATCACGCCGGGTGATCCGGCGGTCCCGGCGCGCCGTAATGGCTGCCGTGCAAACCGCTGTCGCCACATTCCGGGTTGAAGTGAGAAGGCCGCCGCCCGACATTCGGCCGCGAGCGGCAAACGCACGCCGCCGCCCTTCGAAGTGGAGCATGGACGACAAACCCCAGTCCCCCGTCGCCGATCCGGCGTCCGATCTGGTGGTCGCCATCGCCGACCGCCAGGACCGCGCGGCCTTCGCCGCCCTGTTCGCGCTCTTTGCCGGGCGGATCAAGGCCTGGACCATGCGGTCCGGCGCTCCGGCGGAGGTCGCCGAGGAGATCGCCCAGGAAACGCTGCTGACCGTGTGGCGGAAGGCGGCACTCTACGATCCGGCGCGCGCGACGGTCTCGGCCTGGGTCTTCACCATCGCCCGGAACGTCCGCATCGATCGCCTCCGCAAGGACGGCCGCGCGAAGCAGTACCTGCAATACGAGCTGCTCGAGGTGGACCAGGAGGAGCCCGACCGTCCCGATGCCCTGCTCGATACGGCGCAGCGCGAGGCGCGGGTGCGTTCGGCGCTCGATGAACTGCCCGCGGACCAGATCCGGATCGTCCGGCTCTCTTTCTTCGAGGGCCGCCCGCACAGCGAGATCGCCGAGAATCTCGGCATTCCCCTTGGCACGGTGAAGTCCCGTCTGCGGCTGGCGATGGGACGCCTGCGCCGAAGTCTTGGTGACCTGACATGACCATTTCCCACCATCCGAGCGAGGAGACCCTGGCGGCCTTCGCCGCCGGCCAGCTCGACGAAGCCCGCGCCCTGATCGTGGCGAGCCACGTCTCGCTCTGCCCGGCTTGCCGTGAGGGCCTTCGCCGCTTCGAGGCGGTCGGCGGGGTGATGCTGGCCGAAAGCGACCCCGCCGCCATGCCCGGAGACGCGCTGGCGCGGACCCTGGCCGTGCTCGACGCTCCCGCTCCGGCCGCGCATCCGTCCGCGCCCGTCCGAGCCCCGCACCCCCATCCCGGCCTGCCGGCGCCGCTCGGCGCCTATGAGCTCGGCCCCTGGCGCCGGATCGGTCGCAGGATCGAGTGGCGAGGCGTCGACGTGGCGGCCGACGACGGCCTCCGCGTCTTCATGCTCCGCGCCCAGCCCGGGACGCGCCTGCCGCGCCACCGGCACAAGGGCGACGAATGGACATGCGTCTTCGAGGGCGCGTTCCGGCATGAGCATGGCCGGTTCGGCCCCGGCGACTTCGACGAAGCCGACGACTCCGTCGAGCACCATCCGACGGTCGAGGCGGGCGTTCCCTGCATCTGCCTGGTGGCCCTCGACAAGGGCATCGCGTTCCAGGGCTGGATCGGCCGCCTGCTGCAGCCCTTCGTGCGGCTCTGAGGCCCGGGATTTGGCCGCCATCGCCTCAGCCTCCGCACCGGCGGCGCTCTCGGTGCCCTACGCGAGCGGGCCGCGGCGGACCCTCGACGTC
>JAEZEN010000266.1 GCA_023433185.1 Pseudomonadota bacterium
AACCGGCACCGGCACGCGCTCGGTATTCGGCTACCAGATGCGCTTCGACCTCGACGACGGCTTCCCGCTGGTCACCACCAAGAAGCTGCACCTCAAGTCGATCATCCACGAACTGCTCTGGTTCCTCTCGGGCGATACCAACATCGGCTACCTCCGCGAGAACGGCGTCCGCATATGGGACGAGTGGGCCGACGAGAACGGCGATCTCGGGCCGGTCTACGGTGCGGAGTGGCGGTCCTGGCCGACGCCGGACGGCGGCTCCATCGACCAGATCGCCCAGGTCGTCGACCAGATCCGCCGGACGCCGGACTCGCGCCGCCTGATCGTCACCGCCTGGAACCCGGCGGATGTCGACCGTCAGGCGCTGCCCCCCTGCCACTGCCTGTTCCAGTTCTACGTGGCGGGGGGCAAGCTCTCCTGCCAGATGTACCAGCGCTCGGCCGACATCTTCCTCGGCGTGCCGTTCAACATCGCGTCCTACGCGCTGCTGACGATGATGATGGCGCAGGTGACCGGCCTCCGGCCCGGCACGTTCGTCCACACCCTCGGCGACGCCCATCTCTACGCCAACCACCTCGACCAGGCCCGCCTCCAGCTCGAGCGCGAGCCCCGCCCCCTGCCGCGGATGCGCCTCAACCCGGCGGTCGCCTCGATCTTCGACTTCGCCTATGGCGACTTCACGCTGGAGGCCTACGATCCGCATCCGCATATCAGGGCCGAGGTCGCGGTGTGACGACGATCCGCCCCGCCGTTCCCGCCGACGCGGCCGCCGTCTTCGGTCTGGTCCGCGCGCTCGCCCGCTACGAGAAGCTCGAGGACAAGGTCGTGGCGAGCGAGGCCGACATCGCCACAGCCCTCTTCGGGCCCGCGCCGCGCGTCTTCTGCGACCTCGCCGAGATCGACGGCGCCGTCGTCGGCTACGCCCTCTGGTTCTACTCGTTCTCGACCTTCGTCGGCCGCCACGGCATCTACCTCGAGGACCTCTATGTCGAGCCGCCGTTCCGCGGCCAGGGACTCGGCAGGGGCCTCGTCGTCCATCTTGCCCGGCGCTGCGTCGAAGAAAATCTCGGCCGCCTCGAATGGTCGGTGCTTGATTGGAACGAGCCGGCCATCCAATTCTATCGCGCCCAGGGCGCGCGGCTCCTCGATGACTGGACGATCTGCCGGGTCGACGGCGACGCACTGCTGGCGTTGGGCGGCCCTTCAGGAGGCGGAAATTGAGATCCTTCGAGCGCGGTATCGAGGCCACCATCATGGCGGCCCGCTGGCTGCTGGTGGTGTTCTACCTGGGGCTCGGCGCGGCCCTCGTCGTCTATGCCGTGTCCTTCGTCTACAAGTTCATCACGGTGGCAGGCAGCGTCTTCGATCTCCAGGAGGGCGAGATGATCCTCGCCATGCTCGGCCTGGTGGACGCGGCCCTCGTCGCGAGCCTGCTCGTGATGGTCATGATCTCGAGCTACGAGAACTACGTGAGCCGGCTCGAGAACGCGAACGCCGAGCTTTCCTGGCTCGGCAAGCTCGATTCCGGCAGCCTCAAGATTAAGGTCGCCTCGTCGATCGTGGCGATCTCCTCGATCCATCTCCTTCAGGTCTTCCTCAACGCCAACCAGTACAGCGACACCAAGATCGCGATGTACATGCTGCTGCACCTGACCTTCGTCGTCTCGGCGCTCCTGCTCGCCTTCGTCGACCGCATTTCGTCGAAGACCAGGGACCCCAAGGCGCCGTGAGCGACGTCGTGATCGCGATCATCGCCGCGGTGGCGCGGAACGGCGTCATCGGCGCCGACGGAGCCATGCCGTGGCGGTTGTCGAGCGACCTCCGGCGCTTCAAGGCGCTTACGCTGGGCCATCCGGTGGTCATGGGGCGGCGGACCTTCGAAGCGATCGGCCGGCCCCTCCCCGGCCGCCCGAACATCGTGGTCTCGCGCCGCGGCGACTTCGCCCCGGATGGCGCCATCGCGGCCGCCTCGCTGGAGGCGGCTCTCGCCGAGGCGGGCCGCCTCGCCCGCGACAGCGGCACCGTCTTCGTCATCGGGGGTGGGGAGATCTATCGCGCGGCCCTGCCTCTGGCCGACCGCCTGTACATCACCCATATCGCGGCCGAGCCGGCCGGCGACACCCGCTTCCCCGACATCGACGCCGACACCTGGGTGGCGACGGGCGAGGAGCATGTGCCGGCCGGCGAGAACGACAGCGCCGACACCCGGTTCGTCACCTATGAGCGGCGCGAAACTGTCGCATCGCGTTGACGGGTATGGCCTGGCGCACCATCTGATGCCAACCGCGGGATTGCCAGCACGGACCGGCCGGCGTTGTAAGGGCCTGTCACTTCGCATATAACCGCGCCTCGTAAAAAACCGTGGTGTCGCGCCGTGTCGTCGCGATGCTGACGAGCTCGGAAAGGAGCGAAATGCCCTGGAACAATCAGTCCAGCGGCGGTGGCGGATGGAAGGGGGGCAATGGCGGCCCCTGGGGCCAGCCTCCCCGCAACACCGGCAGCGGCGGCGGTGGAGGCCCTACGCCTCCCGACCTTGAAGAACTGCTCCGGCGCAGCCAGGACCGGCTGAGGAGCGTCCTTCCGGGCGGCGGTGGCGGCCGCAAGATGAACCCATTGGTGATCGTCGGCATCCTGGTGATCATCGTGGCGATCGTCGCCTACAACTTCTTCACCTTCCGCGTTCAGCCCGACGAGCAGGGTGTCGTCCTCCTCTTCGGCAAGTATGACCGCGACGCCCCGCCGGGGCTGAACTTCCGTCTCCCCTACCCGATCGAGACCGTCTACACGCCGCGCGTGACGCGTGTGAACCGGGTGACGATCGGCCAGTTCGCCGATGACACGGGCACCAACACCGCGGGGCGCGACATTCCCGAGGAAAGCCTGATGCTTACCGGCGATGAGAACATCGTCGACATCGATTTCACCGTGCTCTGGGTCATCAACAACGCGCCCAACTTCCTGTTCAGCATGGAGAATCCCGAGGCCACGGTGAAGGCCGCGGCGGAGAGCGCGATGCGCGAGGTTGTCGGCAAGTCCAACATCCAGCCGATCCTGACCCAGGCCCGCCAGATCACCGAGACCGACGTCCAGGCCCTGATCCAGGAGACCATGGACGACTTCAATTCCGGCGTTCAGATCACCCAGGTCCAGCTCCTCAAGGTCGATCCGCCCGCCGAGGTCATCGCGTCGTTCCGCGACGTCCAGGCGGCCCGTGCCGACCAGGAGCGTCTCCAGAACGAGGCGCAGACATACGCCAACCGGGTCATCCCCGAGGCGCGCGGCCAGGCGTCCCAGATCACGGAGGCGGCGATCGCCTATCGCGACCGCATCGTCGAAGAGGCACAGGGCCAGGCGCTGCGGTTCACCCAGGTCTACGAATCCTACATCGCCTCGCCCGAGGTGACCCGCCTGCGCATGTATCTCGACACCCTCCAGGACGTGTTCCGCACCACCGACAAGGTGATCATCGACGAAAGCGGAAGCGGCACCGGCGTGGTGCCCTACCTGCCGCTCGACCAGCTCAACCGCAGTCGGAACACGGGAGACGGCCAGTGAGGCGCGGCATTTTCGGAGGCCTCGGCCTCATCATCCTGGCCGTGATCGCGATCGCGGTCTACCTGTCGGTGTTCATCGTCAGCCAGACCCAGCAGGCGCTGGTGCTGCGCTTCGGTCGCGTCGTCGAAGAGATCAGGGAGCCCGGCCTCTACTACAAGCTGCCGCTGGTCGACAACGTCGTCTACTTCGACAACCGCATCCTCGACCTGGACTCGCCGCCCCTCGAAATCATCGCGTCCGACCAGAAGCGGCTCGTGGTGGACGCCTGGGGTCGGTACCGGATCGTGAATCCGCTCCTGTTCTTCCAGTCGGTGGGCAGCGTCGCGGTGGCGGATTCGCGGCTGTCGACCTTCGTGAACTCCGCCGTCCGCCAGGTGCTCGGCGAGGCGACGTTCATCCAGCTGGTGCGCGACGAGCGGGCCGAGCTGATGTCGCGCATCACGGCCCGTGTAGACCGCGAGGCCCGCGGCCTCGGCATCGAGATGCTCGACGTCAAGATCCGTCGTGCCGACCTACCGGAAGCCAACAGCCAGGCGATCTACCAGCGGATGCAGACCGAACGCCAGCAGGAGGCGACCCAGATCCGCGCCCTCGGCGAGCAGCAGGCCCGTCGCATCCGCGCCGAAGCGGACAGGACAGCGGTGGTGATCGTCGCCGAGGCACAGCGGGAATCGGAAGAGACCCGGGGCCGCGGCGAAGCCGACCGCAACAACATCCTGGCCGGCGCCTTCAACGCCGATCCCGACTTCTTCGGCTTCTACCGCTCGATGCAGGCCTACGAGCAAGGCCTCGGCAACACCGACACGCGCTGGGTGATCAGCCCGGACTCGGAGTTCTTCCGGTACTTCACGGACCCGTTGAACACGGCCGAGCGGCCGACGCCGGTCCTGCCTCCCCCGTCCGGGGCCGGCCTTGCGCCGACGCCCGATGCGAGCGTCACCACGGAACTGCCGGAGCCCGAGCCCACGGAGACTGAGCCGCCCCTCGAGGAGTCCGGCCCGGCACTCGTGATGCCGCCGGAAAGCCCGGAGGAACTGGGACTGACCGAGCCCGAGCTCGAGCTCCCGCCCGAGACGCCCGAGGAGCTCGGACTGCCCGGCCCGGCCGTCCCCGACCTGACGGACACGCCTCCCGCCGGGGAGACCGACCCGGCACCGCCCGCGGACGCAGCCCCCGCGCCGGTCACGACCGAGTGACGCGTGTATGGCGACTGTGGCTCTGCCGCAGTCGCCATTTCGCCCTATTTAGATACAGTCTGTGAGGTCCTGATCGGTCGTCGGCGAGGTGCCGCGCGACTCGCCGGTTGCGCTTGCCAGGAGATTGGCCAATGGCCGCGTCCGCTACCGCCCGCCCTGCCCGCCTTGCGACGGCCCTCGTCGCCGCGACGCTGGCGTCTCTCGTCGCCGCCGGCCCGGCCGCGCTGGCCAAGGGCCCCGAATCCGTCGCCGACGTCGCGGAGGTGCTCCTCGATTCGGTGGTCAACATCTCGACGAGCCAGACGGTGGCCGGCTCCCGCGGCATCCAGCCGCCGGCGCTCCCCGACGGCTCGCCCTTCCAGGACTTCTTCAACGACTTCTTCAATCAGGAACCCGGCGGCCGGCAGAGCGGCCCGCGCCGCGTCCAGTCGCTCGGCTCCGGATTCGTGATCTCGGCCGACGGCATCATCGTCACCAACAACCACGTCATCGAGGGCGCCGACGAGATCTCGGTCAACTTCAACGACGGCTCCAAGCTCACGGCGACGCTCGTCGGGACCGACCAGAAGACCGATCTCGCCGTCCTCAAGGTCGAGCCGACGAAGCCCCTCAAGGTCCTGTCCTTCGGCGATTCCGAGCGCTTGCGCGTCGGCGACTGGGTCATGGCCATCGGCAACCCCTTCGGCCTCGGCGGAACGGTCACCGTCGGCATCGTCTCGGCCCGGAACCGGGACATCAATTCCGGGCCCTACGACAACTTCATCCAGACCGACGCCTCGATCAACCGCGGCAATTCCGGCGGCCCGCTCTTCAACATGGACGGCGAGGTCATCGGCATCAACACGGCGATCATCTCGCCGACCGGCGGCTCCATCGGCATCGGCTTCGCCATCCCCTCGGCCACCGCGCTCAACATCATCAACCAGCTCCGGGAGTTCGGCGAGACCCGTCGCGGCTGGCTCGGCGTCCGCATCCAGGAGGTCACCGAGGAAGTCGCCGAGGGCCTGTCGATGGACGAGGCCGCCGGCGCGCTGGTTGCCGGCGTCACCGACGATGGTCCCGCCGCGCTGGCCGGCATCGAGGCGGGCGATGTCATCCTCGAGTTCGACGGCCGCAGGATCGCGGCGATGCACGAGCTGCCGCGGATCGTCGCCGACGAGCCCATCGGCAAGGAGGTACCCGTCGTCGTCCTCAGGAAGGGCGAGCGGCAGACGGTCACCGTGACGCTCGGGCGGCTCGAGGACTCCGAACAGCTGGCCGCGCTCGACGAGGAGACTCC
>JAEZEN010000466.1 GCA_023433185.1 Pseudomonadota bacterium
GCTTCGGCTCGATCCGCGACTACGAGATCCTGTCGCCGGCGGCGACGCTCAGCGCCAGCTTCGGCCGCTCGGTCGAGCGGCCCTGGGGCCTGTCGGGCGGCGGCACCGGCTCGTGCAACCGCCTCGAGGTGGTGAAGGACGGCGAAACCCTGCATGGCGCACGCATGCCGACGCTCGCCCTCGCGCGCGGCGACCGGGTCAGGCTCGTGACCGGCGGCGGCGGCGGCTTCGGCGATCCGCACGAGCGGCCAGCGGAGGCGGTCGCGGCCGATGTCGCCGGCGGATACATCAGCGCCGCGGAGGCGGCCGAACTTTATGGCGTCGTGCTCCTCGCCAGCGGCGAGGTCGACGCCGACGCGACGACGGCGCGCCGCGCCAGCGGAAAGGTGGCCTGAACATGGGGCGTCTAGCGACCGACATCGGCGGAACCTTCACCGACCTCGTCTACTTCGACGAAGCGACCGGCCGGCTCTCCGTCGCCAAATCCCTCACCACGCCGAAGGACCTCACCCAGGGCATCGCCGACACCATCGCCCAGGCCGAGCTCGACACGGCGGCCGTCGACTTCTTTGTCCATGGCGGCACCACCGTGATCAACGCCATCACCGAGCGCAAGGGCGTGAAGACCGCGCTCGTCACCACCGCCGGCTTCCGCGACGTGCTGGAGATCGCCCGCGGCAACCGTCCGGATCTCTACAACCTCCGCTTCCACAAGGAGACCGCCTTCGTGCCGCGGGCCCTCCGCTTCGAGGTGCGCGAGCGGGTCGACGCGACGGGCAATGTCCTGCAGCCGATCGTTCTCGCCGATCTCGACGCCGTCGCCGCGGCGTGCCGGGCGGCCGGGGTCGAGGCGGTCGCCGTTCTGTTCCTCCACAGCTACGTCGCGCCGGAGCATGAGGTCGCCGCCGCCAAGCGGTTGCGCACGCTGCTGCCGGGGGTGCCCGTGACCGCCTCGCACGAGATCACCCGTGAATGGCGCGAGTATGAGCGGGCCAACACCGCCGTCCTCAACGCCTATGTCCAGCCGATCATCCAGCGCTACTTCGACCGCCTTTCCGATCGACTCGGGTCGCTGGGCTGCCGCGGCCCCTATTTCGCCATGCAGTCGAACGGCGGCACGACAAGCTTCGAATGGGCCAAGGAGCACCCGATCACGCTGATCGAATCCGGGCCGGCGGCGGGGGTCAACGGCGCAGCGCTGGTCAGCCGGATGGTCGACGAACCGAACGTCATCTATCTCGACATCGGGGGGACCACCGCCAAGTGCGCGACGATCCAGGACGGCGTCGCCGGCATCACCACCGAGTACAAGCTCGAATGGACCCGCACGAGCTTCGGCTACCCGGTGCGGACACCGGTCGTCGACATCGTCGAGATCGGGGCGGGCGGCGGTTCGATCGCCTGGTTCGATCCGAGCGGCGCCCTTCGTGTCGGCCCGGTCAGCGCCGGCGCCGATCCCGGCCCGGCCTGCTACGGCCGCGGCGGCACGCTGCCGACCGTCACCGACGCCAAGCTGATTACCGGGGTCATCAACCCGGACTATTTCGCGGTCGGCAAGTTCGGCCTCGACCGGGCCAGGGCCGATGCCGCCATGCAGCCGATCGCCGATCGCCTCGGGGTCACCGTGGAGGAGGCAGCGGTGTCGATCCTGCGCGTCGTCGACGCCAACATGATCAATGCGCTCAAGCTCATCTCCATCCAGCGCGGCCACGATCCGCGCGAGTTCGCGCTGGTGGTGGGTGGCGGCGGCGGCCCGATGCACGCGGCGGCGCTCGGCCGCGATCTGGGTGTGAAGGAGGTCGTCGTGCCGCTCTATCCGGGCCTGTTCTCCGCCTGGGGCATGCTCGCCACGGAGCCGCGGCGCGACTTCGTCCGCACCCGCCTGTCGCTGGCCGGTACGACAACCATGGAGGACGTGGCGGCGCTGTTCGAGGCCCTCGAGGCGGAGGCTGCCGACTACTTCCACCGCGATGCCGGGGCGTCGGGAATGGCGGTCACGTCGGCGTTTTCTTGCGACCTCCGCTACCTTGGCCAGGAGCACGCCGTCACCGTGCCGGTCGACCTCGCCGACGCGACCATCGCCACGATCCTTGCCGACTTCCACGCCGCGCACGAGAAGACCTACACGTTCCGGCTCGACGACACGCCGGTCGAATTCGTCTCGTACCGGCTCAAGGCACAGGCCCACGCGCCACGGCCGGAAATCCGCCCACTCGACAATGCGGGTCGCTCGGGCGAGGCGGCGCTGAAGGGCCATCGGATGGTCGACTTCGGCGAGGAGGGCCGCCATCTCGCGGCCGTCTACGAGCGCGACCTCCTGCCCTCCGGCTTCGTCGCGGTCGGGCCGATGATCGTGGAGGAGGCGACATCGACCACGATGGTGCTGCCGGACCAGCGGCTCCGGATCGACGATCTGGGCTTTCTCCGCATCACCGAGCCTGCGGCCTCGTGAGCGCCGCAGCGTAGTCCCGGAGTCGGAGCCCAGCCGTGCCATCGCCAGCCGTCGAACTCGCCCGCGACCTCGTCCGCCTCCCGAGCATGAACCCGCCGGGCGACGAGACCGGCCCCATCGGCCTGCTTGCCGGGCGGGTCGAAGCCGCCGGCTTCGCGTGCGAGGTCCACGCCTTCGCGCCCAACCGGCCGAGTCTCGTCGCCCGTCTGGCGGGGAGCGGGGAGGGGGCGCCGCTCGCCTTCACCGGTCATGTCGACGTGGTGCCGCTGGGCGCAGCGCCCTGGTCGGTCGATCCCTTCGCCGCCGAGATTTCGGACGGCAGGCTCTACGGTCGCGGCAGCGCCGACATGAAGGCGGGTATCGCCGCCTTCGTCGATGCGGCGCTCGACATCGCCGGCCGCGGCCTGTCACGCGGCATTACCCTGGTCATAACCGCCGGCGAGGAGACCGGCTGCGAGGGCGCCTTCCACCTCGCCCGGGTCGGCGCGCTCGGCAAGGCCTCGCTGCTCGTCGTCGCGGAGCCCAGCTCCAACGAGCTGATCCTCGCCCACAAGGGCTCCCTCCGGCTCGGCATCGCGGCGCGCGGCCGGACGGCGCATTCCTCGATGCCCGAACTCGGCGACAACGCCATCTACAAGGCCGCCGACTGGATCGGCCGCCTTCGGGCGTTCCCGTTCGCCGCGCCCGACCACCCGCTCCTGGGCGGATCGACGCTGGCGGTGACGACCATCCAGGCCGGCCTCAACATCAACTCCATCCCCGACAAGGCGCGCTTTACCGTCGACTTCCGGACGGTGCCCGCCGAGGATCACGCGACGCTCCTCGCCGCGGTGCGCACCGCCACTGCACCTGACGCCGAGATCGTCACGATCGTCGATGTGCCGGGCTTCTCGACGGCGCCCGGGGACCCGGCGATCGCGCCGGTCGTCGCCGCCTACGAACGGGCCTTCGCCAGGCCGCCGGTCCCCATGGGGGCGCCCTACTTCACCGATGCCTCGGCGCTCACGCCGGCCCTCGGCAATGTCGCGACGGTGGTGATCGGTCCGGGCGACATGGCCCAGGCCCACCAGACCGACGAGTTCTGCCGGATCGAGCGGATCGACGAGGCCCGCGCGATCTATGCCGACATCATCCGCACAACCTGCCTGACGTGAGGTGGCCATGGACCTCCTGATCCGGAACGCGCGGCTCGCCGACGGCAGCGAGGCCGACATCGCCGTCGCGGATGGTCGCATCGCTGCGATCGGCCCGGCCGGCGACGTCGGGGCCGCGGAGGAGGTCGATGCCGGCGGCCGGCTGGTCGTGCCGGGCTTCGTCGAGACCCACATCCACCTCGACAAATCGTGCATCCTCGATCGCTGCCGCACCGACGACGGCGACCTCGCCAGCGCCATCGCCAAGGTCAGCGAGGCGAAGCGCAGCTTCACGCCCGAGGATGTCGCGGCGCGGGCGACGCGCACGCTCGAGATGGCGATCCTCAACGGCACCACCCACATGCGGACCCACCTCGAAGTCGACCCCAAGGTCGGCTTGCGGAGCTTCGAGGGCGTGAAGCAGGCGATCCGCGACCATGCCTGGGCGATCGACGTCGAGATCTGCGTCTTCCCGCAGGAAGGGCTTCTCAACAATCCCGGCACGGACGAACTGATGGTCGCCGCCCTCGAGGACGGCGCGACCGTCGTCGGCGGCGCGCCCTACACCGACAGCGACCCGCATGGACAGATCGATCGCCTCTTCGAGCTCGCGCAGATCCATGACGTCGACATCGACCTGCATCTTGATTTCGGGCCGGACGGAAGCGACCTCGACGCGGTCTATGTCTGTCGCAAGACCGTGGAGGCGGGCTGGGGCGGCCGTGTCGCGATCGGCCATGTGACGAAGCTGTCGAACGTCCCGCCCACCCGTTTCGCCGAGATTGCGGCCATGCTGGCCGACGCCGGCGTCGCACTCACCGTCCTGCCTTCGACAGATCTGTTCCTCATGGGCCGCGAGCAGGACCGCGGTGCGATGCGCGGTGTCACGCCTGCGCACAGGCTCCTCGGTCACGGCGTCAACTGCTCGCTCTCGACCAACAACGTCCTCAATCCCTTCACGCCCTTCGGCGACTGCTCCCAGGTGCGCATGGCCAACCTCTACGCCAACATCTGCCATGTCGGGCGCTTCGAGGAACTCGAGGAGTGTCTGGAGATGGTGACCAACCGGCCGGCGAGACTGATGCGGATCGTCGACTACGGCATCGCCGTCGGCCGGTCCGCCGACCTCGTCGTCCTCGATGCCCCTGATCGCGTCGCCGCGGTGACCCAACTCGCGGCACCGCTTTACGGCTTCAAGCGCGGCCGCCGCACCTTCACGCGGCAGCCCGCCGTCCTGCATCGGCCGCGATGAAGCCCGGCGTCGTCACGGATGCCTTCGGCGCCTTCTGCGCCTATCCGCCGTTCGAGAAGCTGCCCAAGCGGCGCGGGCTGCTCGACGGCCTGACCTTCGCCGTCAAGGACACCATCGACGTCGCCGATGTGCCGACCGGCGCCGGCAGCCCCGAGTGGCTCGCCACGCACGGCGTGCCCTACCGCTCGGCCAGCGTCGTGACGATGCTCCTCGATGCCGGCGCGCGCCTCGTCGCCAAGACCCGCACGGATGAACTCGCCTACAGCCTCTCGGGCGACAACATCCACTACGGCATGCCGATCAACCCGGCGGCGCCCGACCGCATGCCCGGCGGCTCGTCGAGCGGCTCGGCTGTCGCGGTCGCCGCCAGGCTCGTCGACTTCGCCGTGGGCTCCGACACCGGCGGTTCGATCCGCCTGCCGGCGAGCTTCTGCGGCGTCTATGGCATCCGTACCAGCCATGGCCGCATCCCCCTCGACGGTGTCGTCCCTCTTGCGCCGGGGTTCGACACCGTCGGCTGGCTCGCGGCGAGTCCCGCCCTCTTCGAGGCCGTGGGCGAGGCGATGTTCCCCGACGACGCGGTATTCGGCTCGCGCCGACGGCTGATCGTCGCCGCCGATGCCTTCGAGCTTGCCGGCGAGGCGGTGGGTGAGGCCTTGGCGCAGGCCGTGGCGCGCATCTCGCACGGCTTCACCGATGTCCGCCACGTCGTGGTCGCCCCCGACGGCCTTGCGGTGTGGCGCGAGGCGTTCCGCACGCTGCAGGCGCGCGAGGCCTGGGCGGCCCATGGCGCCTGGATCACGGCGACCCGGCCGCGTTTCGGTCCCGGCGTCGCCGAGCGGTTCCAATATGCGGCGACGGTGACGGCGGGTGCTGCGACGGCGGCCGAGCACCGCCGCGCCGAGGTCCGCCGGCGGATGGACCACCTCCTCGCTGACGGCTCCGTCCTCGTGCTGCCGTCGGCTCCGGGGCCGGCGCCGTTGCGGAACGCGCCGCACGAGGAGGTCGAGCGGTTCCGGGCCGTGGCGCTTTCGATCCTCTCCATCGCCGGCCTCGCCGGCCTGCCGCAGGTCAGCCTGCCGATCGCGTCGCTGCGGGGGGCGCCGCTCGGCCTGTCGCTGGTCGCCCGCCGCGGCAGCGACCGCTCGCTGCTCCGCCTCGGCACCGATATCGCGGCGGCACCTACGCTATGATCGGCACGCTCAGCGACAGGAACCGGGAGGGGATCATGGCTGGACAGAGCGTTCTGATCACGGGCGCGGGCATCGGCATCGGGCGCGGCACCGCGCTCGCCTTCGCCGATGCCGGCTACCACGTCGTCGTCACCGACGTGCTCGAGGCCGAGGGCAGGGCGGTCGCCGAGGCGATCCACGCCGCCGGCGGCAGCGCCGCGTTTCACGCCCTCGACGTCACCTCGACGGCGGCGGCCGATCGCGTCGTCGCCGCGGTCGAGGCGGAGCGCGGGCCGCTCGACGTGGTGATCGCCAATGCCGGCATCGCGCTCAGGGTGCCGGTGGCGGCGCTCGACGACGCCGCCTGGGACCGCACCTTCGATGTCGACCTCAAGGGCATGTGGCGGGTGATCCGCGCGGCGCTGCCGGGGATGCGGGCCGCAAGGAAGGGGGCGATCGTCTGTCTCTCCTCGATCATGGGCACCACCTATGGCTGGGACGAGCATGTCCACTACTCCTCGGCCAAGGCCGGCGTGCTCGGCCTGGTCCGCGGGCTGGCGGTCGAGCTTGCCCGCGATGGCATCCGCGTCAACGGCATCGCTCCGGGCTTCGTGCGGACGGCGCAGGCACTGTCCCGCGAGCATTCCGTCGGCCCCGAGGGGCTCGAGGCGGCGGCCGGCTACATCCCGATGGGGCGGGTCGGCGAGCCAGCCGACATCGCGAGCGTCGCGCTGTTCCTCGCCTCGCCGGCGGCAGGATACGTCACCGGCCAGACCCTCATCGTCGACGGGGGACTGGGGATCAGCAGGTAGGAACGCGAGGAGGGCAGATGACCGACTGGGGCCGCATCGAGGACTGGGACCGGCGCTACTACCTGCACAACGTGCAGGGCCGCGGCGACTACGCCTTCAACGCCGTGGAATCGATGGACGGCAACTGGTTCACGATGGCGGACGGACGGCGCCTCCTCGACTTCCAGAGCCAGCTCGTGTCCGACAGCATGGGCCACCGCCACCCCGGCGCCTTCGGCGAGCTGCAGCGGGCGATGGAGCGTTATGGCCACGTCTATTTCGGCATGGCCAACGAGTACCGGGCGCGCGCCGCCAAGCTGGTGGTGGAGGACATCCTCGGCGGCGATACCGCCTGGGCCGGTCGCTTCCGCATGCTGAGCTCCGGCACCGAGGCGGTCGAGGTCGCCATCGCCATGGCCCGGCTCTACACGGGGCGATCGGTGATCCTCACCCAGGCGCACTCGTTCCATGGCGTGACCGTCGGCGCCTCTATGCTGCGCGGCTACCGCAACAACGTCACGCCCCAGGGCGACGATGCGATCCGAGACGTGCCGGGTTTCCCGGTGGCCGGCTACATCCCGATCCCGCCACCCGAATTCGAGGACTTCGCGACCAACGGCCGGCTGCCGTCGCTCGAGGGGACCGAGCACATCATCCGTGCCGTCGGGCCTGAGAACATCGCCGCGGTGATCACCGAACCGATGTTCGGCGCTGCCGGACTGCCGCCGCACGCCGACTACCTCGCCGGGTTGCGCGCCCTCAGTCTCAAGTACGGCTTCCTGTGGATCGAGGACGAGGTGATGTGCGGCTTCGGCCGCCTCGGCGAGTGGTTCGGCTACCAGCATTATCCGGGCATCGCGCCGGACCTGATGACCGTCGGCAAGAGCATCAACGGCGCGGCGCTCCCGGTCGGCGGCATCGTCGCGAGCAAGCCGATCGCCGAGTTCTTCGACGCCGCGCGCTGGTGGAGCGGCAGCACCTGGGACGGGCACCCGCTGGTCTGCGCGACGATCGTCGGCAACCTCGAGTTCATGCTGGAGCACGACATGCTGTCCCAGATCCGGAGCCGCAGCAGTACCCTCAAGGGACGGCTGGACGCTCTTGCGGAGAAGCACCCCTGCGTCGGCCGCGTCGGTGGCAAGGGCCTCTACTTCACGGTCGATCTCGTCGACCGCGACGGCCTGCCGATCGTCCGCGACGACCGCTATTCGGGCTTCACCGGTGCCATTGCCGAGGAGCCCAACAACGTCGTCGGCCGCGAATGCGCGCGCCGCGGCCTGTTCCTCGGCGGGTTCGTGCCCAACACGATCGAGGTCGGGCCGCCGTTCACCATCACCGAGGAGGAGATCGACTTCGCGATGGTCGTCTTCGACGAGGTGCTCGGCCTGGTCGACGCCCGCTGGTGCTGACCGGCCGCGGGCCGGCGCCTTGACACCGCCCCCCCGGGGGAGCAAACC
>JAEZEN010000496.1 GCA_023433185.1 Pseudomonadota bacterium
ACCGACAACCGCGAGGAGCTCCAGCGCGCCGGCGCTGCACTCGCAGCGGCGGCCGAGGGACGCGGCGTAGCAATGATCTCGGGCGGCGATGCCGGCGTCTTCGCCATGGCGGCGGCGGTCTGCGAGGCCGTCGAGCACGGGCCGCCGGAATGGCGGGCTCTCGATCTCGAGATCGTCCCGGGCGTGACCGCGATGCTGGCCGTGGCGGCGGCGGCCGGGGCACCGCTCGGCCATGACTTCTGCGCCATCTCCCTGTCCGACAACCTCAAGCCCTGGGCGCTGGTCGAGCGGCGGCTGGCACTGGCCGCCGAGGCGGGCTTCGTCATCGCCCTCTACAACCCGGTATCGCGCGCCCGCCCGACGCAGCTCGCGACGGCGTTCGGGCTCCTCGCCGGCCGCCTGCCGGCGACAACCCCGGTGATCTTCGGCCGTGCCGTCGGACGGGCCGACGCCAGCCTCGCGGTCGTCACCCTCGCCGACGCCCCGTCGCAGCCCGCCGACATGGCGACGCTCGTCATCGTCGGCTCGGCGGCGACGCGCATCGTTCCGCGCCCCGGACGCCGGCCGCTGGTCTATACGCCCCGCTCGGCCGTGGATGCGCGCGCATGAAGCACCGCATCGACCGCCGCATCGACCGTTTCGACGACATGCGCCGCCGAGCGCGGCGGCGGACGGATCAGGATCACCGCGATGCCGAGCGCCCGGGCGGCGGCAATCTTGCCGTAGCCGGCCGCACCGCCGCTGTTCCGCGCCACCAGCGTATCGATGCCATGCGCTGCCATCAGCGCCCGTTCGTCGGCCTCGCGGAAGGGACCACGCGCTTCGACATAGACCGCATCGGCAAGCGACCGCTCAGCGACCGGATCGATGCTCCGCACGAGGTAGAAGTGCCGCGTATCGCCGGCGAAGGTGTCGAGCTCCTGCCGGCCAAGCGCAAGGAAGACGCGGCGCCGCACCGGACCGAGCGCCGCCACCGCGCCGGCGATGCCGTCGACGACCTGCCAGCGGTCGCCCGGCGCCGCCGTCCAGGGCGGGCGGGAGAGCACGACCAGCGGCACCCTGGCCTTGGCGGAGGCCGCCACCGCGTTCCGCGCGATCTGGTCGGCGAAGGGATGGGTCGAGTCGACCAGCACGTCGATGCGCTCCGCCCGCAGATGAGCGGCCAGCCCCTCGACGCCGCCGAAGCCGCCGACCCGGACGGGGACGGGATGCGGTACGATGTCCCTGACCCGCCCGGCAAGCGAGACGGTCACGTCGCGGCCGGGCTCCCCCGCGAGGCGCCCGGCGAGTTCCCGGGCCTCCGTCGTGCCACCAAGTATGAGGATGCGCTGCATCATGGCTGACCCTGATCCGAACGCCGCGGACAATGCCGCGCCGGGCCGGTGGCTGGCAATCGTCGGGATCGGCGAGGACGGCCTCGAGGGGCTCAACCCCACCGCGATCCGGCTCATCGAGGCGGCCGAGGTGGTGTTCGGCGGGCAGCGCCACCTGGCGCTCGCCGCGCCTGCGATCAAGGGCGAGGCCCACCCCTGGCCGACGCCCTTCGACATCGACGACGTGCTCGCGCTCCGCGGCCGGCCGGTGGTGGTGCTCGCCTCGGGCGACCCGTTCCACTTCGGCGTGGGGCCGCTTCTGTCGCAGGCGATCCCGAGCGACGAGATGCTCGTCATCCCGGCGCCCTCGTCGTTCAGCCTTGCCGCCGCCCGCGTCGGCTGGCCGCTCGCCGAAACGGTCCAGATCTCGTTGCACGGCCGGCCCATCGACCTGATCCGCCCGCACCTTCAGCCGGGCGCCGCCATCCTCGCCCTGACCTCCGACGGCGAGGCGCCGGCCGCGATCGCGGCGCTGTTGAGCGAGGCCGGTTTCGGCCCCTCGCACATCGCCGTTCTCGAGGCACTGGGCGGGCCGAACGAACAGATCCGTACCGCCGCGGCCGAGGCGTTCGACCTCACCGACATCGACCCGCTGAACATCCTGGCGATCCTGGTGGTTCCCGGCCCGGGCGCCCGGATCGTTCCGCTCGTCCCCGGCCTGCCGGACGAGATGTATGCCCATGACGGCCAGATCACCAAGCAGCCGATCCGCGCCATGACGCTGGCCGCGCTGTCACCGCGCCGCGGCGAGCGGCTGTGGGACATCGGCGCCGGCAGCGGCTCGATCGCCATCGAGTGGATGCTCGCCGACCGCTCGCTCCGCGCCATCGCCATCGAGGCCGATGCGGCGCGCGCCGAACGGATCGCCCACAATGCCGCCGTCCTCGGCGTCCCCGACCTTCTCATCCTCCGCGGCCACGCACCCCACGCGCTCGAGGGGCTGGACACGCCCGACGCCGTCTTCCTCGGCTGCGGCGCGGTCGATTCGGAACTCGTCGACGCCGCCCTCGCCGCGCTCCGGCCCGGCGGGCGCCTCGTCGTCAACGCCGTGACCCTGGCGAGCGAGGCGGCCCTCCTCGCCCTCCACGCCGTCCTCGGCGGCACGCTTACCCGCATCGCGATCACCCATGCCGAGACGCTCGGCGGCGGCAAGGGATGGCGGCCGGCGATGCCGATCACGCAATGGGCCTGGACCAAGCCGTGACGGTGCACTTCATCGGCGCCGGGCCCGGTGCGGCCGACCTCGTCACCGTCCGCGGCCGCGACCTGATCGCCCGTTGCCCGGTGTGCCTCTATGCGGGATCGATCGTGCCGACCGAGATGCTCGCCTGGTGCCCTGCCGGCGCCGAGATCGTCGATACCGCGCCGCTGTCGCTGGACGATATCGAGGCCGCCTGCGTCGCAGCCCACGCGGCCGGACGCGACGTGGCCCGGCTCCATTCGGGCGACCTGTCGGTATTCAGCGCGGTCGCCGAGCAGGTGCGCCGACTGGAACGCCGCGGCATCCCCTGGACCATGACGCCCGGGGTGCCCGCCTTCGCCGCCGCCGCCGCCGTGATCGGCCGCGAGCTGACGGTGCCCGAAGTCGCGCAGAGCGTGGTGCTGACCCGCGTCTCCGGCCGGGCCTCGGCGATGCCGGAAGGCGAATCGCTCGCCGCCTTCGCCGCGACCGGGGCGACGCTCGCCATCCACCTCGCGATCCACGCCCTCGACCGGGTGGTCGCCGAGCTCGTCCCCGTGCTTGGCGCCGACTGCCCCGCGGCGATCGTCGTCCGCGCCTCCTGGCCCGAGGAGCGCATCATCCGCGGCACGCTCGGCGACATGTCGGCAAGGCTGTCCGCCGAACCGGTCGAGCGGACCGCCATGATCCTCGTCGGCCATGCGCTCGGGGCAGAGGACTTCCGCGAATCCGCCCTCTACGATCCCGACTACCAGCGGCGGTTCCGCGGGCGCTGAGGCGCCTTGCCGCGACGCCCCGCCCCTAGTAAGCCGCGCCCATGGATACCGACCCGCGCCTGGCCGCCCTGCTCGCCGGCCTGCCCCGCCTCGAACCCGGCCATGTCTGGCTGGTCGGCGCCGGGCCGGGCGATCCCGGCTACCTGACGCTCCACGCCGTGTCGGCGCTCGACCAGGCCGACGTGATCGTCCACGATGCCCTCGTCGACCCGCGCATTCTCAGTTTTGCCGGAGAGGGTACGGCATTCGAATACGCGGGCAAACGCGGGGGGCGAGCCTCCGTGGCCCAGGATTCCATCACGCTCCG
>JAEZEN010000584.1 GCA_023433185.1 Pseudomonadota bacterium
CGTCAGCACCGCCCGGGCGGCGCCGAGGAGCGCCTGGCGTGCATCGTCGCCGACCAGGTCGCCGCGGAGCACGAATACCTGCCCGGGGCCGCCATGCCGGAACGGCTGGTTGCGCGTCTGGCTCGCCTTGGCAGCGGCGAGCAGCCCCTCCTGCAGGTTCTGGACGTAGGAGCTCGCCCGTTCGTTGAGGATGACGATGTCGACCGCGAGGCGCTTCAGCCGATAGTATTCGTGGGCGAGGATGAGCTGCCGGGCGAGGCCGATATCGACCGTATCGTCTATGCGGACCAGTATGATCGGCAGGTCGCCCGAGATCCCTTGCGACCACAGCGCGTTCTGCACGGCCTCGGGCAGCTCGGCGGGACGGAGCCCCGGCTCCGAGAACAGCACCGTCTCGGCCAGTGATTGGAACAGTCCGGCGTCGTCGGGCATCAGGTCCATGTGGCGGAGCTGGATCTGGGCGTGCGTCCATGCCAGGGTCCGGGCCCGCTCGAAGGCGAGCGGGTCGTTATGGTTCCGGAGCCGCTCCAGCACCGCCGCGCGGCTCGGGCCGACGAGCGTCCAGAAGGCGACGCGGGTGGTTCGGCCCGGCGACACGCTCACCGTGCAGCGGATGCTGAAGACGGGATCGAGCACGGTGCCGGTGGTGTTGGAAAGCGGCCGGTCCAGTGCCTCGGGCGCCGAGAGATCGCGGCCGACGCCGATGAACCGCGCCCGGTCCGTCTCGTACTGCACCGGCCCGACCGGCATCCCGTCGACGATTGCGAAATGCGCCGCCCAGAGGTCTTCGTCGGTCGGCGACCGCTTCCTGCGATGCGCGACGAGGGCATCAAACTCCGGGACGTATTCGGTCTGTACGAACAGTTTCGAGAAGGCCGGATGCGCCATGTCGGCCGCACCGGAGCCGAGCACGATCTCGGCATAGGAGGTTACTTCGATGTCACGCCGCATTCCCCCCATGTTGGCGAGCGAGACACGCCGGACCTCGGCATCGCTTTCGGCCGAGACGAGGATTTCCGTCGTCGTGGCGATAGTGCGGTCGCGGCGGACGAACTCGGCATGGTCCTCGGTGAAGTCGGCGACATAGGTGTCGGGCTCGGCCCGGGTCGGCTGGTAGGTCGAGGACCAGGTGCGGCCGGTCTGGGTATCGCGGAGATAGATCCAGGAGCCCCAGTCGTCGAGAGTCCGGTACTCGCGCCGCTGGTGACGCCGCTCGCTGGCGCGATGAGCGGAGCGGAGAGATACGGCGGGTCGAGCATTGGGTGGTGGCGGAGCGGCAGGGTCAGGTCGCCGCCGAGAACATGCTGGGGGCGCGGACGTCATTCAAAGACGTTCCCTTCTTCTGGAGCGCGCATTACGACATGACGATCCGCTATGTCGGCTACGCGCCGTCGTGGGACGCCGTCGAAATCGAGGGCAGTCTCTTCCAGAAGGACTGCCTCACCCGCTATCGCAAGGGTGAGGAGATGCTGGCCGTCGCCACCTTGGGTCGGGACCGCGCGGCACGGCAGCAGGCAGAGATCCTTCGCTCTCGGGCTTAGGTTCGGCAGAAGATGCAAGGATTGTCGATGTTGGCGGGAGATCGTACCAACTGACTATGAACAGCGCTCGAGGTCTCTGCCTTGCCGCACAATGGGATCGCAGCCATTGTCAAGGCGGCTGAGCGCTACTGGGCGGCAGGATGGCGCGGAGGGGTGCAGCCTGGACCGCTCGACCGCCACACTTGGGCCGGTTGCAGATACTACCCCCACCATCGACGTGCCCAGGTCCCCGGGGCCGTTTGTGCGGAGCTGGCGATGAGCGAGACAATAAAGATCACCGGACGCATAGTCGCCGCGGCGCGAGCGCTCACCGGTATCAGTCAGGCGGAATTCGCGGCCGCCATTGGACTACCTGTCAGCGCCCTTTGCACCCTGGAGGCAACCGGCAGCGCACGGATCCGGTCTGAGCAGGACGTCGAGGCGGTAAAGCGCGGCCTGGAAAAGTTCGGCGTGATCGTCATTGAGGAGTCAGATGGGATGGGTGCCGGCGTCCGGCTGAAATTCACTCGGCAGGACGTGAAGCAAATTATCCGGCTCGAGGGCGAGGGCGGCATCGTCCGATCCGATGATGCGCCGTGAGTTCGCTCCCAGCTCGTAGCGACCGACGTCACGAGCGCGGCCCGGGCGTTTCGCTTCCACCAGGGCGTAGCTGCTCAAAACTATCGACAGATTCCTCTGGAACTGAAGCCGATCGGCGGAGTTCTCGACGTCCGACAAATACGACCTTCTACGGCGCTGTGCGGACATCGCGGGTGCTTAGTGCCGCCACCGGTGTCCGCGAGTACGAAGAAGCTCATTTCAGTGAGCCTGCCGACCGGGCACCATCTGGTTGGCACTACCGACTGGAGGAGACTCGAGTGTTTGCTAATACTCACCCCGATCGCTAGTCTCGACAAAATTGCTGATCATCGGGTGAATGTCGGTCAATGTTCCACAGGGGAGACGTTTAAGGGGTTTGAAGGCATTCCAATGAGGAGGATAAAGCTATGACGGCTGTCCCTATCCATCGTCGTCATTTCCTGGTCGGCGCCGCGGGCGTCATCGGCGGAGCGGCAGTCATCTCGGATGGTCCCGCTGGAATGGGCTGGCTCGCCGCCCGTGCGCTCGCCGAGGAAGCCAAGCCGCTGCCGGACTACGCCTCGTGGAAGAACGCGGCAGCCCTCATCGTTCACAGCAACAACACGATCGAGACCCGGCGCGAATTCGTCGGGCCCAGTTCCATCACGCCGAACGACATCCTTTACGTCCGCAATAACCTCTCGCCGCCACCCGAGTCGGCCGTCGCCGATCCCGATGCCTGGGAAGTGGCGTTCGAGGGCGTGGGAGCGCCCGCGACGCTCACCCTCGGAGCGCTGAAGCGGATGGGCGTCACCATCGGCGCCAGCGTGCTGCAGTGCTCGGGGAACGGCCGCGGGCTCTTCGACCATGAGGCGAGCGGAACGCAGTGGCAGACGGGCGCAGCCGGATGCGTCCTGTGGTCGGGGGTGCCGCTCAAGACGGTGGTCGATCAGCTCGGCGGCCCCGGCGGCGGCACGTTCATCACCGCGACCGGCGGCGAGACCCTGCCCGAGGGCATCGATCCCAAGACCGTCATCGTGGAGCGGTCCGTGCCGGTCGCCGCCCTGGAGGACGCCATCCTCGCCTGGGAGATGAACGGCCAGCCGCTGCCGCTGGCGCATGGCGGGCCGCTCCGTATCGTCTTTCCCGGCTACTACGGCGTCAACAATGTGAAATACGTGAAGCGCGTGGCCCTGACCGAGACGGAGAGCGACGCGGCGATCCAGGCGACCGGCTACCGGGTCCGCCCGGTCGGCGTCGACGGCGCGCCCGACCAGCCCTCGATGTGGGAGATGAAGGTGAAGTCCTGGGTGACGCACCCGCTCGCCGACTCGGCCAGCGGCCAGACCCAGATCTATGGCGTCGCCTTCTCGGGCCAGGGCGCTGTCGACAAGGTCGAGGTGACCACCGACGGCGGCAAGACCTGGAAGGAGGCATCGCTCATCGGCCCCGATCTCGGGCGGTTCGGCTGGCGCGTGTTCGCTCTCGCCGCCGACCTCACGCCGGGCGAGTACGTGATCGCGAGCCGGGCCACCGATTCCGCGGGCAATGTCCAGCCGGAAGTCACGGAGCCCAACCATCGCGGCTACGACTACAGCGGCTGGAGCCGCCTCGCGATCGACGTCACCGTCGCCTGACGCCATTCCCGGCGCCCCGCCCCGCGGGGCG
>JAEZEN010000615.1 GCA_023433185.1 Pseudomonadota bacterium
GGCTCGACCCGGACAGGTATCAGGGTTTCGCCTGGGGCATGGGGATCGACCGCATCGCCATGCTCAAGTACGGCATGCCCGACCTCCGCGCCTTCTTCGATGCCGACGTGCGCTGGCTGAATCACTACGGCTTCCGCCCGCTCGACCTGCCGACGCTGGTCGGCGGCGTGTCGTCGTGAGCGCCACGCCCGCCTTCGCCTGGAGCGAGCTGGTGCCCTTCGCGGCGGGGCAGACGATCGCGCTCGAGATCCGGCGCTTCGTGTTCTCGATCCGGGGCGACGGCCGCGTCACCGAGCTGGGCAAGGATACGGTCGGCATCCACATGCATGTTCCGGCCCAGCTCGGGATCGACGACACCGTCCTCGACCTGGCGCTGGCCTACCGTGGCGCCGAGGACGGCAATCGCCTCGCCCTCGACCGCACCCGGAAGGGCACCACCAAGCGCATTGCGCACGACGACGTGCGGATGACGGCGCTCGCCCCGGGCAAGGTCCGGGTCGCCCGCGCCGCGGCCGCGGCCGGCGAGGCGGACATGGCCTTCACCATCGGCCGCGCGGGCGGCAACCTGGTCATCGGCGAGATCGCCGGTTTCGGCCAGCTCGACGGCGCCACGCTCACGCTGAGGGCAGCGGGGTGAGAAGATGCTATTCTCACCCTTGGACAATTGAGGAGCAACCGATGACAGACGATCAGATCAGGAAGCTTGTCACGCCGGTTCTTCGCAAGGCACTGGCCCAGTCCGGGTATCGCAGTGCGACCGTGCAATCCGAAGCCGATTTCGATGGCAATCCGATTGTTCGAATTGTCGCAAGCGTCAGCTCGGAGGATGTTCCCGCGGAAACTCTCCTCGACGCCCAGCACGAGATTAGGTCCTTGCTCATAGGGAAGGGCGACGATCGGTTCGTCTTTCTGGATGCCGTCCATCCACACGAAGAATTCATGGACGAGGATATCGGTTGAGCCATGGCATCGACGATGGTCGACCGCATGCTTGACGCGGCGCAGATCCTTCTTGAAGCCGGGCGAAGCAGCTCGGCGTTCAAGCGACGGGCAGTGAGCACCGCCTACTACGCAGTATTTCATGCATTGGCGAAATCATGTTCCACGAGTGTCCTTCCCGGCGAGAGTTATGAGTCGATAGATTTTGAACGGGTCTATAGAACTCTTGACCATGGACCGCTGGCTACCGCCTTCAACAAGGACCCGCTCAAGCAGATCGATGCCTTGCGGCGAATCGGGGAGGTCGTCGTCAGGCTTCAGAGTGAACGCAAGCGAGCGGACTATCTCCCGCCAACTCGCAACGTGTTCTCGGCGTCGCAAGCCAACGCCTTGCTACGACAAGCGCGTGAGGCCGTGCAGGCTATCGATGCGTTAAGCGTGGAAGATCGCAGGACACTTGCTGTTTGGCTGCTCTTCAAAAGTGGGCGAGGACAGTGAACAGCGAACAATCAGTCCAAGCCGCGCGCTGCGACGATCACAATCTCATTGTCACACTGGCGGACGGGCGCACCGTGTCGGCACCGCTGTGGTGGTATCCGCGGCTCGTCGCGGCGAGTGGCGACGCCCGCAACCGTATCGATCTGATGCCGATGGGACTTCATTTGCCGGAGATCGATGAAGACATCTCGATCGTCTCGATACTGTGCGGCGCCAAGGCTCCGGGAGCGAAGCCCCTATGAAGTTCACCCTCTCCTGGCTCAAGGAGCACCTCGACACCATCGCCACCGCCGAGGGCATCGCCGAGCGGCTGACCATGGTCGGCCTCGAGGTCGAATCGGTGGAGGACCCGTCGAAGGCCTTCGCGCCGTTCCGGATCGCCCGCGTGGTCTCCGCCGAGCAGCACCCCAATGCCGACCGCCTGCGGGTCTGCAGGGTCGACACCGGCGACGGCGATCCGATCCAGGTGGTGTGCGGGGCGCCGAATGCGCGCGCCGGCATGACGGGCGTCTTCGCCCCGGCCGGAACGACCATCCCCGGAACCGGCGCCCGGCTCGAGAAGGGCGTGATCCGCGGGGTCGAGTCGCACGGGATGCTGCTCTCGGAACGCGAGCTCGGCCTGTCCGACGCCCATGAGGGGATCGTCGACCTGCCCGCCGACGCGCCGGTGGGGGCGGCCTATGCCGACTATGCCGGCCTCACCGATCCGCTGATCGACGTGGCCGTCACCGCCAACCGCGGCGATGCGCTGAGCGTCGCCGGCATCGCCCGCGACCTCGCGGCCGCCGGCGAGGGCAGGCTGATCGAGCAGCCGGTCGACCCGGTCCGGGGCGACGGACCGTGTCCGGTGGCGGTGACGCTCGCCTTCGGCGACACGGCGCCGCTCTGCCCGGCCTTCGCGCTGCGCCTCGTCCGCGGCGTGAAGAACGGGCCGTCGCCGGACTGGATGCAGCGCCGGCTCCGCGCCGTCGGGCTCCGGCCGATCAATGCGCTCGTCGACATCACCAATTACATCACCCTCGATCGTGGTCGGCCGCTCCACGTCTTCGATGCGGCCAAGGTGAAGGGCGACCTCGTGGTGCGCCGCGCCCGCGCCGGCGAGACCGTGGTCGCCCTCGACGGCAAGATCTACAACCTCGATCCCGAGATGTGCGTCATCGCCGACGAGAACTGAGTCTAGTCGATCGCCGGCATCATGGGCGGCGAGGCCTCGGGCTGCGACGAGAGCACCACCGACGTACTGATCGAATCGGCGCTCTGGGAGCCGCTCAACATCGCCGCGACCGGACGGAAGCTCGGCGTCCACTCCGACGCCCGCCATCGCTTCGAGCGCGGCGTCGATCCCGCCTTCATGCTCCCGGGTCTCGAGCTCGCGACGCGGCTGGTCCTCGACCTCTGCGGCGGGACGCCTTCGGAGATCACGGTCGCCGGGGAGGTTCCGGAACCCCGGATGGTGGTCGACTTCCCCGTCGCCGAGATCAAGCGCTTAGCCGGCATCGATCCGTCGATCAGCGACGTGACGGCCATCCTCGAGGCCCTCGGCTTCGCCTGCAAGCCGCACCGCCTCGACGGCACCATCACCGTCTCCGTCCCGACCTGGCGCCCGGACGTCACGATGAAGGCGGATCTCGTCGAGGAGGTCGTGCGGATCATCGGTGTCGACCGCGTTCCGGTGACGCCGCTGCCGCGGCTTCCCGGGGTCGCGAAGCCGGTGCTGACACCGATCCAGCTCCGCACCCGGCGCGCGAAGCGGGCGCTCGCGGCGCGCGGCATGGTCGAGGCGGTGACCTGGTCGTTCATCCCCCATGACGCCGCGGAGGCCTTCGGGGGCGGGTCGCCGGCCCTGGTCCTGGCCAATCCGATCGCGGCCGACATGAGCGACATGCGGCCGAGCCTGCTGCCCGGGCTCCTCGCCGCCGCGCAGCGGAACGCCGACCGCGGCACCGACGACCTGGCGCTCTTCGAGGTCGGGCAGGTCTATCGCGGCGACCGGCCGGAGGACCAGGCGATCGCCGCCGGGGGCATCCGCCGCGGCACGGCCGGCATCGGCGGTGCCGGCCGCCACTGGTCGGGCAGGGCGCCGGCGGCGGGCGTGTTCGACGCCAAGGCGGATGCTCTCGCCACCCTCGACGCTCTGGGGCTGTCGCCCGAAAAGGTGCAGATCATTCCCGAAGCCCCGCCGTGGTTCCACCCCGGCCGCTCGGGCACGATCCGCCAGGGCCCGAAGGTCATCATCGGCTGGTTCGGCGAGTTCCACCCCGGAGTGCTGGAGGCGCTCGATGTCAGGGGACCGCTCGCCGGATTCGAGCTGATCCTCGATGCCATCCCCCTCCCAAGGGTCAAGGCGACCAGGACGAAGCCGCCGCTGGAGCTGTCCGATCTCCAGCCGGTTCGCCGCGATTTCGCCTTCGTCCTCGACCGCACCGTCGAGGCCGCACGGGTGGTGCGCGCCGCCGAGGGCGCCGACCGGAGGCTGATCGCGGGCGTCGAGGTCTTCGATGTGTTTGAAAGCGATGCCCTCGGGCCCGGCAGGAAGTCCCTGGCCATCCAGGTGACGCTGCAGCCGAAGGACAAGACCCTCACCGACGAGGAGATCGACGCGATCGGCAGGCGGGTGGTCGCCGACGTCGGCAAGGCGACGGGCGGCGTGCTTCGGGCGTAGGTGGGGGGCCGGCGCTCGCGCCGCCCGTCAGTGGGTCGCTTCGAGCGGATCGGAGCCGTTGAGCCGGTCGGCCACGGCCTCGAGCCGCCCGGCGATCGCATCGAGCGCCTCGGCGAGCTCGGCCTCACGCGAGTCCGCGCGCTCGGTGAGCGCCGCCCGCGCCTCCTGAAGATCTCCGACCTCCGCCTCCAGCGCCCCGATCCGGCGTTCCGATTCCGAATAGCGGTCGGCGAGGGTGATGGCGGCCATCACGGTGAGTCGCTGGTCGCCGATCTCGCCGAACTGGCTGCGGAGAAGTTCGATCGTGTCGCCGAGCTGGCGCCCGAGCTCCTCGAGATGCTCCTCCTGTCCGTCGTCGCATGCCATCCGGAAGGTCTTGCCGCTGATGGTGACATTGACCTGACCCATTCTCCGCGCCTCCCTCTCAGGCCGATCCGTTCCGCGCCAGCACCTCGCGGATCGATTCCATGGCTGCGACGAGGCGGCGCGACACCTCGCGATTGGCCTCTTCCACCCGCCCGGACCGCTCTTCGGCGGCGTCGAGGGACTGAGCCAGTCGCGAGCGATCGGTCCCGAGGCGCTGCAGTTCGCCTTCCAGGCTCGAAACCTCGCGCTGGTGCTCCAGGCTGCGCTCGACGGCGCTCTCGACGCGCGCCATTGCCGACCGCATTCGGCCGAGTGCCTGATCCACCGCTGAACTCATCGCCCTGCCCGCCGTCGGGGGCCGTCGTCCATCCGGCCGGGGCCGGACCTGTCGCGCTCCGGCCCCTCAGCGGAAACGCGATGCCCGGCAATGGATTGGGCCGGGGTTCTCAAGTCACTGCCCAAGGAATGCGACAATCATTGGGCGTGTCCGCGCGGCGATGCCTTGCGCCATCGCATTGACTAGCGGGCACTACCTGCTATGTGTCCCCCGCCTCGCCGAGACCGCCGCCAGGCGGATCGGGCTGGCTCAAAATTCCGTCGTTCACGCGATCCCCTCGGGCACGGATCAGGCCAGGCAACATGACCGACCTCGTCAAGCACCAGCGTATGGCGAACGCGATCCGCGCGCTCGCGATGGACGCCGTAGAACGCGCCAAGTCGGGCCACCCGGGGATGCCGATGGGCATGGCCGATGTGGCGACGGTGCTGTTCACGCGCTACCTCAAGTACGATCCGACATCGCCGCGCTGGCCGGATCGTGACCGCTTCGTGCTCTCCGCCGGCCACGGCTCGATGCTCCTCTACGCCCTGCTTCACCTGCTCGGCGTCGAGGAAATGACCATCGACGAGATCAAGAGCTTCCGCCAGTTGGGCTCGAAGACTCCCGGGCACCCCGAAAACTTCGTGACAGTCGGCGTCGAGACGACGACCGGGCCGCTCGGCCAGGGTCTCGGCAACGCGGTCGGCATGGCGCTCGCCGAACGCCTCCTCGCCGCCCAGTTCGGCGACGACATCGTCGATCATCGAACCTATGTCATCGCTTCCGACGGCGACCTGATGGAGGGCCTCAGCCACGAGGCGATCTCGATCGCCGGCCACCTCCGGCTCTCGAAGCTGATCGTCCTCTTCGACGACAACGGCATCTCGATCGACGGCGCGCTGTCTCTGTCCGAGACCGGCGACCAGGTGGCGCGCTTCGAAGCGGCCGGCTGGAATGCGCGTCGCATCGACGGCCACAATCCCGACGAGATCGCCGCCGCGATCGAGGAGGCGCAGAAGAGCGACCGGCCGAGCATGATCGCCTGCCGGACGACGATCGGGTTCGGCGCGCCGACCAAGGCCGGCAAGGCTTCGTCCCACGGCTCGCCGCTGGGCGCGGAGGAGATCGCCGGCGTGCGGCGGGCGCTCGACTGGGACTACCCGCCGTTCGAGATCCCCGCCGACGTGCGGGACGCGTGGCGCATCGCCGGGCTCAAGGCCGGCCAGGGGCGCAAGGACTGGGAGAAGCGTCTCGCGGCCGTCGATGCCGAGAAGCGCGCCGAATTCGAGCGGCGGATCCGCGGCGAGCTGCCGCCCCGCCTCGACGCGGCGATCACAGACTACAAGAAGAAGCTCTCCGCCGACCGGCCGAAGCTCGCGACGCGGAAGTCGTCGGAGATGGCGCTCGACGTGATCAACCCGGTGGTCCCGGAGACCATCGGCGGCTCGGCCGACCTCACCGGCTCCAACAACACCCGCTCGAAGGACATGACGGCGGTGACGCCCGATGATTTTCACGGGCGCTACATCCACTGGGGCGTCCGCGAACTCGGCATGGGCGCGGCGATGAACGGCATGGCGCTGCACGGCGGCCTCATTCCCTATGGCGGCACCTTCCTCGTCTTCAGCGACTATTGCCGTCCGGCCATCCGGCTTGCGGCGCTGATGGGCAACCGGGTCACCTTCGTGCTGACCCACGATTCGATCGGCCTCGGCGAGGACGGCCCGACGCACCAGCCGGTGGAGCATCTGGCCGCGCTCCGCGCCATCCCCGATCTTCTCGTCTTCCGCCCGGCGGATGCGGTGGAGACCGCCGAGTGCTGGCAGCTCGCGCTCGAGAACGACCGCCGCCCGAGCGTTCTGGCGCTCACCCGGCAGAACCTCCCGACGGTCCGCACGCACCATGAGGACGCCAACCTCTCGGGGCGCGGCGCCTACGAGCTGGCGGCCGGGCGGGACGATGCCGAGGTGACGCTCTTCGCCAGCGGCTCGGAGGTCGAGATCGCGCTTGCCGCGAAGAAGATCATCGACGCCGCCGGGCACAGCGCCCGCGTCGTCTCGGTTCCGTCGTTCGAGCTTTTCGCGGAGCAGAGCGAGGATTACCAGGCGGAGATCATCGGGGTCGCGCCGGTCAGGGTGGCGATCGAGGCCGCGATCCGCATGGGCTGGGACCGCTTCATCGGCGAGGACGGGATCTTCATCGGAATGAGGGCCTTCGGCGCCTCGGGGCCGTACGAGAAGCTTTACGAGAAGTTCGGAATCACCGCGGAAGCGGCGGCCAAGGCAGCGCTCGACAGGCTCGCCCAGCGCGACTGAGCCAGCGCGACTGAGAAGGAGAGGCATCATGGCAGTCAGGGTAGGCATCAACGGCTTCGGCCGGATCGGGCGGAACATCCTCCGCGCCATCGTCGAGTCCGGGCGCAGCGACATCGAGGTGGTCGGCGTCAACGACCTCGGTCCGGTGGAGACCAATGCCCACCTGCTGCGCTACGACTCGGTGCACGGCAAGTTCCCGCACGACGTCAAGGTCGACGGCGACACCATCGATGTCGGCCGCGGCCCGATCAAGGTGACGGCCATCAAGAATCCGGCCGAGCTGCCCTGGGCAGCGCTCAACGTCGACATCGCGATGGAGTGCACCGGCATCTTCACCTCGAAGGAGAAGGCCTCCGCGCATCTCCAGGCGGGCGCCAAGCGCGTCCTCGTCTCGGCGCCCGCGGACGGTGCCGATCTCACGGTCGTCTACGGCGTCAACGACGACAAGCTGACCGCCAAGGATGTCGTCGTCTCGAATGCCTCCTGCACCACCAACTGCCTCGCGCCGGTGGTCTTCGTGCTCCACAACGCCGTCGGCATCGAGCACGGCTTCATGACCACGATCCATTCCTATACCGGCGACCAGCCGACACTCGATACCTTCCACAAGGACCTCTACCGCGCGCGCGCCGCGGCGATCAACTCGATCCCCACCTCGACCGGCGCCGCCAAGGCGATCGGCCTCGTCATCCCCGACCTCAACGGCAAGCTCGACGGCAGCTCGGTGCGCGTGCCGACGCCGAACGTGTCGCTGGTCGACTTCAAGTTCGTCGCCAAGCGGGACACCACCGCCGAGGAGATCAACAAGGCAGTGTCCGATGCCGCGGCCGCCGGCCGCCTCAAGGGCATCCTCGGCGTCACCGCCGAGCCGCTGGTCTCGTCCGACTTCAACCACGACCCGCGCTCGTCGATCTTCGCCCTCGACCAGACCAAGGT
>JAEZEN010000621.1 GCA_023433185.1 Pseudomonadota bacterium
TTCCTCAGCCGCGCCGCGATCGCGGCGCGCGGGCGGGACCCGGGCTGGCCGCGCGCCCCCGACGGCGCGCCGCTCTATCCCGGCGACGACCGCGACCTCGATCCCGAGGAAGCCGCCCGCCGGATGGCCTCCGGCGCGCCGCTTGCGTTCCGGCTGCGGATGGACGCCGCGGCGGCGCGGGCCGGGCCGCTGTCCTGGACCGAGACGGGGGAAGGTCCGGCCGTGACGGTGGCGGCCGATCCGCGCGCCTGGGGCGACGTGGTGCTGGCGCGGAAGGAGACGCCGACCTCGTACCACCTCTCGGTGGTGGTCGATGACGCGGCGCAGGGGGTGACGCATGTCGTCCGCGGCCGCGACCTGTTCCATGCGACCGCGGTCCACGTGCTGCTGCAGTGCCTCCTCGGCCTGCCGGCGCCGGTCTATCACCACCATCGGCTGATCACGGACGAAGAAGGCCGGAAGCTGTCGAAGTCCGACCGCGACACCAGCCTTCGCGCGCTCCGCGTGGCCGGGGCGACGCCCGCCGACATTCGGGCGATGGTGGGTTTGTAGCGCTCGTGCGTGCTTGGAGGCTCGGCCTTCCGCCTCGCAGCAGCATGAGGGAGCGGGAGGAGAGCCGATGGCAGATTGCAGCAGCCCTCATCCTGAGGTGCCCCGCGCAGCGGGGCCTCGAAGAACGCAGGACATTCATGCGCGTGAGACGGTTTCCTTCCGGCCCGAGGCGAAATCATGGTTAACCGGCGGTTAACCATGTTGGTGAACAATCCGTAACCGCGACACAGCCTCCCTGATGGCCTCCACTCCTCGGGCCGCGTATTCGGAGGTCTGTTTGGGAGCGCGGCGGCCTGCAACCGCCGCGCTTCGCGTTCTTGCGCTGCATGCGGTTTCCCCTTCGACACTGCGATTGACTTGTCCCCGCGCCGGGCGTAATGCCCGCGGCGGGACACGCCTCCCCAACGAGGCGCGCCTATCTGAAAGGGTAGCCAGATGACAGATCCTGCCGCTCCGGCCATTCGGCCGGCCAATCCCAATTTCTCCGCCGGACCCTGTGCCAAGCATCCCGGCTGGTCGCTGGATGCGCTGAAGGGTGCCGTGCTGTCCCGCTCGCACCGGGCCAAGGTCGGCAAGCAAAGACTGAAGGAGGCGATCGACCTCACCCGCGCCGTGCTCGAGGTGCCGGAGACGCATCTGGTCGGCATCGTGCCGGCCTCCGACACCGGCGCCGTCGAGATGGCGCTGTGGTCGATGCTCGGCGCCCGCGGCGTCGACGTCGTCGCCTGGGAGAGCTTCGGCCTCGGCTGGGTGACGGACGTCGTCAAGCAGCTCAAGCTGCCCGACACGCGCACCATCAAGGCGGACTACGGCCGCCTGCCGGACCTCGGCCAGATCGACTTCGACCGCGACGTGGTCTTCACCTGGAACGGCACGACCTCGGGTGTCCGGGTGCCCGATGCCGGCTTCATCCCCGCCGACCGCCAGGGCCTGACGATCTGCGACGCGACCTCCGCGGCCTTTGCCCAGAACCTCGATTTCGAGAAGCTCGATGTCGTCACCTTCTCCTGGCAGAAGGCGCTGGGCGGCGAGGCGGCGCACGGCATGATCGTGCTCAGCCCGCGCGCGGTCGAGCGGCTCACCACCTACGTCCCGGCCTGGCCGCTGCCGAAGATCTTCCGCCTCACCAAGGGCGGCAAGCTGATCGACGGGGTCTTCGTCGGCGAGACCATCAACACGCCGTCGATGCTCTGCGTCGAGGACTATCTCGACGCGCTCCGCTGGGCGCAGTCGATCGGCGGCCTGAAGGGCCTCCAGAGCCGCGCCGACCAGAACTTCAAGGTGCTCGACGACTGGGCGGCGAAGACGCCGTGGATCGACCATTTCGCGGTCGACCCGGCGACGCGCTCGAACACCAGCGTCTGCCTCAAGGTCGTCGACCCCGACATCGCGGCGCTCGACCTCGCCGGACAGGAGGGGTTCGTCCGCGCCATCGCCGCCCGCCTCGACAAGGAAGGCGTCGCCTACGACATCGCCTTCCACCGCGACGCTCCGCCCCACTTCCGCATCTGGGCCGGCGCCACGGTCGAGGCGTCCGATCTCGCCGCCCTCACCGCCTGGCTCGACTGGGCCTTCGCGCGCGAGAAGGCGGCGCTGAAGCAGGCCGCGTAGCGAACACGCCGTGACCCTCTCCCCGCGCGGAAGAGGGTGGCGAGGCCGAAGGCCGAGCCGGGTGAGGGGGCCCTGCCCCGAATCCGGCCCGAACATCCCCTCACCCCGCTGCCGCGCGCCCTCTCCCGCAAGGGGAGAGGGCTGAGCCAGCCCCAAGGAAAGACCCCCATGACCGCACCGCGCGTCCTCGTTTCCGACAAGCTCAGCAAGACCGCCGTCCAGATCTTCAAGGATCGCGGCGTCGCGGTCGACTACCTGCCCGACCTCGGCAAGGACAAGGAGAAGCTGCTCGCCGCGATCGGCGACTATGACGGCCTCGCCATCCGCTCGGCCACCAAGGTGAGCGACAAGGTGCTCGCCGCCGCGACCCGGCTCCGGGTCATCGGCCGCGCCGGCATCGGCGTCGACAATGTCGACGTCCCGGCGGCGACCGCCAAGGGCATCATCGTGATGAATACGCCCTTCGGCAATTCCATCACCACCGCCGAGCATGCGATCGCCATGATGTTCGCGGTCGCCCGCCAGCTGCCCGCCGCCGACGCCTCGACCCAGGCCGGCAAGTGGGAGAAGAACCGCTTCATGGGCGTCGAGATCAGCGGCAAGACCCTCGGCGTCATCGGCTGCGGCAATATCGGCTCGATCGTCGCCGACCGCGCGGTGGGACTGAAGATGAAGGTCGTCGCCTTCGATCCCTATCTCAGCGACGAGCGCGCCGTGCAGATCGGCGTCGAGAAGGTCGATCTCGACGAGCTGTTCCGCCGTGCAGACTTCATCACCCTCCACACCCCGCTCACCGAGAAGACCAGGAACGTCATCGACGCTGCGGCGATCGCGAGGATGAAGGACGGCGTGCGCATCATCAACTGCGCCCGCGGCGGACTGGTCGACGAGGACGCTCTGGCCGAGGCGATCAAGGCCGGCAAGGTCGCCGGCGCCGGCGTCGACGTGTTCGTCACCGAGCCGGCGGTGTCGAGCCCGCTCTTCGGCCTGCCCAACGTCGTCTGCACCCCGCATCTCGGCGCCTCGACCACCGAGGCTCAGGAGAACGTCGCCCTCCAGGTCGCCGAGCAGATGTCGGACTACCTCGTCAACGGCGCCGTCACCAACGCCCTTAACATGCCGTCGATCTCGGCCGAGGAGGCGGTGCGGCTGACCCCCTTCGTGCGGCTCGCCGAGAAGCTCGGCTCGTTCGCCGGCCAGCTCACCGAGACGACGATCAACGGGGTCAGCATCGAGTATTCCGGCGAGGTCGCCGACATGAACACCCTGGCCCTGACCTCGGCGCTCCTCGCCGGCCTGCTGCGGCCGACGCTGGGCGACGTCAACATGGTCAATGCCCCGGTCGTGGCGCGCGACCGCGGCATCAAGATCGACGAATCGCGACAGGCGCAGCGCGGCGCGTACGAGACCTATGTCCGTCTCACCGTCCGCACCGAGCGGCAGGAGCGCTCGATGGCCGGCACGGTGTTCGGCGATGGTCGCCCGCGCATCATCCAGATCAAGGGCATCGACATGGAATCGGCCTTCGCGCCGAACCTCCTCTACATCACCAACCGCGACCGGCCGGGCTTCATCGGCCGCCTCGGCACGCTGCTCGGCTCGATCGGCGTCAACATCGCCCATTTCAACCTCGGCCGGGTCGCGGCCGGTGAGGACGCGATCTCGCTGATCGAGGTCGACGAGCCGATCACCGACGCGGTGCTCGAGCAGGTCCGGGGCCTCGAGGGCGTCGTCCAGGCGAAGCGGCTGAGCTTCTAGCGTCGACCGTCCTTCCGGCGGCGGAATCCGGGGGCCGCCCTCGCGGCGGGCGGTCCGGCGCTGTCACGCACAGGTCATCGAATCGGTGGATGCTTGGCGCCCCCCCTCCTCGTTCGCCGGAGCCTGCCGTGACGCTCGAAATCCTCTCTGACCGTATCCTGACGCCCGAGGGCGCCCTCCGCGCCGGACGCGTGCTCGTCGAGGACGGGGTGATCGCCGCGGTCGACGTCGACGGGCCGGCGCTGCCGCCGGGCGGCAGGATGCTTCTCCCGGGCATCGTCGACCTCCACGGCGACGGCGTCGAGCATCAGTTGATGCCGCGGCCCGGGGTCGCGATCCCCGTCGAGGTCGCCCTCGCCGACACCGACCGGCAGCTTGCGGCGAACGGCATCACCACGCCCTTCCTCAGCCTGACCTGCTCGTGGGAGAGCGGGCTGCGCAGTGCGGAGACCGTGACGCGGATGCTCGATGCGCTCGTGCGCCTGCGCGGCCGCCTCGCGGTCGACCACCGCATCCATCTCCGTTTCGAGACCATGGCGCTCGACACGGTGGCGGCCGCCGTCGGCTGGATCGAGAGCGGCGCCATCGATCTCGTCTCGATCAACGACCATTTTCCCGGCCTCATGGCCGGGCGCGACAAGCCCGGCACGCTCGAGCCGCTGGCCAAGCGGAGCGGCATCGATCCGGACGCCTATGGCGGGCTGCTCGATTCGCTTGCGGCGCGGCGCGACGAGATGGAGGTTGCCGTCGCGGCCGTGATCGCCGCCGCGAACCGGGCTTGCGTGCCCGTCGCCTCGCATGACGACCGCACGGCCGAGGAGCGCCGCGCCAACCG
>JAEZEN010000031.1 GCA_023433185.1 Pseudomonadota bacterium
TGACCGGGGGCATGGTCTCGAAGCGCGGCCCGTGGGAGGCGACCACGGCGGCGGCCTCGCCCCGGTTGCGGTTCTTGCCGCAGATCTCCGCGTGCAGGTTGGCGGGCGCCGTCGACGACGGCCGGGCGCGGAAATTGCTGAGGTTCTGGCCCAGCAGCCCGCCGAGACCGCCGTTGAATCCCTTGTCGAGCAGCCCGGCGGCGGTGATCGCACGCTGGTTGGCGGAGGTCTCCCCGAGAACCACCGCGATCAGCGTTCGCCCGTTCTTGGTGGCACTCGCCACGACATTGAACCCCGAGGCACAGACGAATCCGGTCTTCATGCCGTTGGCGCCGCGGTAGTGATCGATGAGCGTGTTGTAGTTGCGGAGCACCTTGTTGCCGGCGCGGATCGCGGGAATGCGGAAATAGTCACGGTATTCCGGGAACTGCATCCAGATCGCGCGGGAGAGAACCGCGAGGTCGCGGGCCGTCGAATACTGGCCCTCGGCCGGCAGCCCGTTCGGATTGCGGAACGTCGTCCCGTTCATCCCGAGCCGCTTGGCCTCGGCGTTCATCATCTTGACGAAGTTGGCCTCGCTGCCCGCGACCGCTTCCCCGAGAGCGACGGCCATGTCATTGGCCGAGCGCACCAGCACCATCTTCAGGGCGTTGTCGACGGTGACCACCGTGCCGACCTTGTAGCCCATCTTGGACGGCGGCTCCTTCGAGGCGTTCGCCGAGACCACGACCGGCGAGGTGAGCTTGAGCTGCCCGGACTTGAGCGCCTGGAACGTGAGATAAGCCGTCATCACCTTGGTGATGGACGCCGGCGCCCAGCGCCGGTCGGCGTCGCTGTGGGCGAGAACCGTGCCCTTGCCGACATCGACGACGATGTAGGCGGGGTCGGTCGCCGCCAGCGCCGGCGCGCCTGCGAGCATCAGGAAGAATGCCGCGATCCCGAAAATCCGTCGCAAAGTTCCAGCCTCAGCCCATGGGGCCAGTCCATCGCGCCCCAGCCTGCTCTCGTTCCGGTGGTCCTTTACTAAACACAGCCCCAGGAGTTTGGCAAAGAAACCGGACGGAACGAAGCTGCCTGTTTTTTGTGCGACATGCTGCTCCCTGCGCCGCTGCCGCCCGGCCCCGATCCTTGGCTGGCGTATGGTTCGCCGCCCTGGCATCATGATTGCGATACCCATGGCGATGCGAGCGGGGACCGGGGAGCCTCACGGGAAGTTTATGCCATTCGCCGTCTCCGACGCGATCGGGACCACCGGGCCGCCCGCGCTCCAGCGCGCCCGCGGCGTGGCGCGTCTCGCCGTGGCCGCGGTCGCGGGCCGCTCGCGGATTGCGTCGATGCACCAGTCCGGTTCCTCACGATTCCGCCTGCCCCGCCGTCCCCCGGACGCGCCGCTCGAAGCGGTTCTCCTCAACACCGCCGGCGGCATGACCGGCGGCGACCGCTTCGAGACCGACGTCGCCGTCGGGCCCGGCGCGGAGGCGGTGATCTCCTCGCAGGCCGCCGAGCGCATCTATCGCCGCTCGACCGGAACGGCGCGGGTCGAGACCCGCCTGACAGCGACGGGCGACGGCCGGCTATGGTGGCTGCCGCAGGAGACGATCGTCTTCAATCGCGCCGCCGTCGCGCGGAGTCTCACGGCGGATGTCGACTCCGGGGCGACCCTCCTCGCCCTCGAGGCGGTCGTCCTCGGGCGCACTGCCATGGGCGAGCGGCTCACCGACATCGCGATGACCGACGCCTGGCGCATCCGCCGCGACGGCCGGCTGGTCTTTGCCGACACGACACGGCTTGAAGGCGATGCGGTTTCGGTGATGAATGGCGCGGCAACCGGCGGCGGCGCCGTCGCGTTCGCGACGATGCTCCTCGTCGCGCCGGAGGCCGAACGCCATGTCGAACCCTTGCGCGCCGCCCTCGACGGCCTGCCGGGGGAGGCCGGCGTCAGCGGTTTCGAGGGGGTAACGGTGGTGCGCCTGCTCGCCGCGTCCGGACAGGCGCTCCTGGCGCTGGCGGCCCGGGCGGCGACCGTCGTCCGCGGCACCCCGATGCCCCGTGTCTGGAGCTTGTGAAGGGAAGGCGAATGAACCTGACGCCGCGTGAAAAGGACAAGCTGCTGATCGCCATGGCGGCCGTCGTCGCCCGACGCCGCCTCGAAAGGGGGGTCAAGCTCAACTACCCGGAGGCGATCGCCCTCATCACCGACTTGGTGGTCGACGGCGCGCGCGACGGCCGGAGCGTCGCCGACCTCATGGACGCCGGGGCGCACGTCGTCAGCCGCGACCAGGTGATGCCGGGGATCGCCGAGATGATCCCGGAGGTCCAGGTGGAGGCGACGTTCCCCGACGGCACCAAGCTGGTCACCGTCCATGAGCCGATCCGCTGAGGAGGCATCGATGCTGGCGCTTCGCCCGAATTGCGAGTGCTGCGACCGCGACCTGCCGCCGGCCTCGACGGAGGCGATGATCTGCACGTTCGAATGCACCTTCTGTGCGGACTGCGCAGCCGGGGTGTTCGCCGGGACATGCCCGAACTGCGGCGGTGAGCTGGTCCGGCGTCCGGTGCGGCCGGCGGCGAAGCTCTCGGCCAATCCTGCGTCGACGACGCGCGTGCTCCGCGACGGGGCCGATTGTGCGGGCCGCCGGGCGGCCTGAGGAGGAGCGACATGATTCCAGGCGAGGTCATCGCCGCCGACGGCGAGATCGAACTCAATGCGGGCCAGCCGACCGTGACCGTCGAGGTCGCCAATACGGGTGATCGTCCCATCCAGGTCGGATCGCACTATCACTTCTTCGAGACCAATCCGGCCCTGGATTTCGACCGGGAGAAGACGCGGGGCATGCGCCTCGACATCGCCGCGGGCAGTGCCGTCCGCTTCGAGCCGGGGCAGACCCGCACGGTGTCGCTGGTGCCCTATCGCGGCGACCGGATCGTCTTCGGATTCAACCAGAAAGTGATGGGCGCGCTCGACCCGTGACGCTCGCTGCCGCCGTGCCCATGGCGGCGTAGGCGGCGGCGAAGAAGCCGGCAAGCGACGCCGCAAGCAGTGGCCGGCAGCAGAAGACGACGCCCTCCGCCTGACCCGGCGGCGCGGCTTCGCGGGCGATCAGGCCCTGCCTCTCAGCCTCGCGCAGAAGGTTGAGCGCATGGCTCCGCGACACCCGCACCGAGCGGGCGAGGCTTGAGATCGATACCGCGAACGGCTCGCTGCCGGCCAGCGGCGCCGGCCCCGGCGCGGCAAGGGCCAGATGCAGGAGCACGAGGAGCCCGTTGTCGCGCTCGGCGATCGGCGCGATCGCCGGACAATGATCGAGAAGCCGGAACCCGGAGCGGATCATGCCGCCGAGGGCGACGGCGAGGGCGCCGAAGACCGCGGGGTCGTCGAGTTCGGCCGCGACCGAGGCGGCGTCCGGCACGATCGGCGCCATCAGCTCGAGCTGGCGCCGCCACCGCGACCGGTAGGCAGCCTGCATCCGCTCTGTCGGCGCCAGCGGACGGCGGCGGAGATCGCGCGCGCCCGCGACCGGCGCGACGTGCCCCGCCCAGCGCAGCAGCACGAGCAGCGCCTTGACCCGGCCACGGCTGCAGACGCCGACCTCCTCCGCCAGGTCGGCCATGCGCGACGCCGTGAGCCCCGCCTCGTCATGGAAATGAAGGTAGAGCGCCAGAATGCCGAACTGGGCACGGCCGCGGTCGCTGACGAGGCGGTTGAGCAGCCGGTTGCGGGCATGGGCCTCTACCAGCGCCTTCGCCGATTCCCTCGCCGCCGCCGGAAAGTGCGGATGGCGACCGATCCGCTCGATCATGCCCTCCGGGACGGACGGAACGCCTTCGCGGGACCGGAGCGCCGGGCCAAGGCGGCCGGGAACGCTTCCGGCGCGGTCCGGCCAGTTTTTGATGTTGCCACCGGTCCCCCGGTCGCTCAGATTCGGCGGCGGCATGGAGGGCACCCTGGGGCAGGCAGCCCGGCAGATCCAAGGGGGGAGAGGGGCATGGGTTTCGAAATCGCTGATCTCCGAGGCATCGGCGCCGACTACAGGGGCCAGATGGTCGTGTATCTGGCGGCCGGGGACAACCCCATAACCGAGCTGGAGTGGGCGACGTACACGCCGGATCCGGGGTTCCTCCTGAACACCCCGCGCGGACCGGTGTTCGACGTCCTCAGCGTGATGAGCAGCCCCTACCAGCCGACGGGCGTCTTCACCTACTTCACCGATACCAGCGGCTTCACCTGGCAGGCGGTGGCGGCCGTCGAGAACCGCGTCTACCCGTTCGACCCGGCGGACTATCCGGGCTATGTGCCGCCGCTCACCGATTCAGCCCAGGCCGGCTACGTCGTGCTCACCCCCATCCCGGGCACGGTCCAGTACAACAGCAACGACAAGAACCACGAGAACCTCTTCTACGCCGAGGATTCCGGCGGAGCCCCGAAGCTCCAGCACTACGTCACCGACCCCTGGGGGAACGTCTATGTCCTCAAGTCGGTCAACGCCGCGAACGATACCCCGGAGAAGGTCGCCGCAGCAGTCGCGGCCGCGGTGCTTCCCGAGGGCTGGAGCAAGTCGAGCGGCTACCTGGCCGAGGACACGACCTATGTCCCCGTCTGGAGCGGCGACGTGGCCCACGCCAACGAATTCCGCGACAGCGCCGACAGCGCCTGGATGCAGATCGTGTGGGGCAAGTCAGGCTACACGCTGGCCGCCAAGATCGGCGAGGGGCTGGAGATCTGGGGCGGCAACACGGACGACCTGGTGAAGGGCAACAGGGACCACAACGTCATCCATGGCGGCGCCGGCGACGACCTCATCTTCGGCTGGCGGGGCAAGGACACGATCACCGGCGATGCGGGCAACGACGACCTGCGCGGCGGCCGGGGCGGAGATACGCTGCTCGGCGGCGAGGGCAACGACAAGCTCAATGGCGGGCGGGGCGACGACGTTCTCATCGGCGGTCCCGGCAACGACAAGCTGAAGGGTGGCCGCGGCAACGACACCTTCCTCTACGACGACCCGGACACGGGAAGGGACACGATCCTCGACTTCGACCGTCGCGGAAAGGACGTCATCGACCTCTCGGCGCTCGATGCCGACACCGGCACCGGCAAGAACGACGCCTTCGTATTTGTCGGCCAGGCGAAGTTCAGCGGCACGGCCGGCGAGTTGCGCTACCGCCTGAAGGACGGCGATGCCGTCGTGCGGGGCGACACGACCGGCAACGGCAAGGCCGACTTCGCCATCACCGTCCGCAAGGTCGACGCCCTGCACGCCGACGACTTCATCCTCTGACGGTGCCGTCAGGCATCGTTTGTGCATGGCGGCTCCCGCCCGGTTAGCCATCCGCGATTCGGCCGGCTTCCGGCGCAAGAAGGAGGAGGGTAGCTTCAGGGCGACCCGACAGCCGACGAGGAACGACCCATGCCGCACCGCATCCCCCGCTCCGCCTATGCCGAGATGTTCGGCCCAACCACGGGCGACAAGGTGCGGCTGGCCGATACCGAACTGTTCGTCGAGGTCGAGAAGGACTTCACCGTCTATGGCGAAGAGGTGAAGTTCGGCGGCGGCAAGGTGATCCGCGACGGCATGGGGCAGAGCCAAGCGAGCCGCGCCGACGGCGCCGTCGATACCGTCATCACCAATGCGCTCGTGCTCGACCACACCGGCATATACAAGGCCGATATCGGGCTCAGGGACGGACGCATCGCCGGCATCGGCAAGGCCGGCAATCCGGATACCCAGCCGGGCGTCACCATCGTCGTCGGGCCGGGCACCGAAGCAATCGCCGGCGAGGGCAGGATCCTGACGGCGGGCGGCTTCGACGCGCATATCCACTTCATCTGCCCGCAGCAGATCGAGGAGGCGCTGATGTCGGGCGTCACCACGATGCTGGGCGGCGGCACCGGCCCGGCCCATGGCACGCTGGCGACGACCTGCACGCCCGGCCCATGGCATCTCGGGCGGATGATCCAGTCGTTCGACGCGCTTCCGATGAACCTCGGCCTGTCGGCCAAGGGCAACGCATCGCTGCCGGCCGCACTGGAGGAGATGATCCTCGGCGGGGCC
>JAEZEN010000222.1 GCA_023433185.1 Pseudomonadota bacterium
TGCTCGGCCTCCGCGAGAATGCGGCTCTCGCCGGCGGGGCGGCGCTGTTCGTCGGCATGGACAGCGGCCCCGGCCACATGGCGGCGGCGCTCGGCGTACCCGTCGTGACCATCGGCGCGCATCCAGCCGGCGCCTCGCCCGACCATCCCGGCGCTCCGGAGCGGTTCGGGATATGGGGGGCGCCGGAGCGGTCGCTCCTGCTTCGTCCGCCGCGCCACGTGCGGCCCTGCTCGGACGGCTGCGACGCCGACGAGCCGCACTGCATCCTGGGGGTGACGGTCGCGGATGCGCTTCCCGCCATCCTCGACTTCGCGGCGCGGACGAACGCCTACGGCTCCGGCGTCCAGCGGTAGATCCAGGCGTTGCGGGCGAGCAGGAAGCGCTCGCCTGCGGCCCGCAGCACGAGGTCGCGCGCGGCGGCCATGAAGCCCGTCTGGTGGTAGTGCTCGCCGGTCCGCATCGCCGCCTTCCAGACCTGCGCCACGCGGGGCTTTCGTGCCGCCTCGTAGGCCGTGAAGGCGGCCGGCACGTTGCGGGGATGCGCTGCGAGCGAGGCGGCCAGCACCGCGGCGTCCTCGATCGCCATGGCCGCGCCCTGGGCGAGGAACGGCACCATCGCGTGGGCAGCGTCGCCGATCAGTGCCGTCCGCCTGTCGGTCCAGGCGGTGCCCGGATCGACGACATGCAGGGCGAATTTCTGCCAGGGGGTGGGCGCGTTGATGAGCGTCCTGACCGCGATGCACCAGCCGTTGAAGCGCTCCGCAACCCAGTGCGGGTCGGCATGGGTGGCCCAACCGTGCCTGTCGAAGTCCTCCTCGACGATCGCCACGAGATTAAGCGCGGCGCCCCGGGCGACGGGATAGACGACGAGATGCGCGCCCGGCCCGAGCCAAAGGCCGACGCGGTCGGTCGCGGTCCCGGGCGGCGTGTCGTCGACGGGGATCACCGTCCGCCATGCCGTCCGCCCGGTCGGCATCGCGGACCCTGCACCCCGCACCCGCGCCCGCGTCTCCGACCAGACGCCATCGGCGCCGATCAGGCCGGAAGCCGCGACGATCTCGCGCCCGTTCTTCCGGCGGAGCCGGACGTAGAGGCCGTCGTCGCGCGGCAGCACGTCGTCGATCTCGGTCGCAAGTTCGAGGCGGATATCGGGGTGGTGGCGCACCGCGTCGACGAAAACGGCCTGGAGGTCGGCGCGGTGGATGACGCGATACGGGAACCCGAAGCGCGCCGCGAAATTCGCCACCGCGAGCGTCGTCGTCCGGCCACCGGTCAGGCCGTTCCGCACCTCGATCACCTCCGGCACGGTCGCGGCGTCGGCGATCGCGTCGTCGAGGCCCAGCGCGGCGAGCACGCGGCCGGCATTGGGCGAAAGCTGGATGCCGGCGCCGATCTCGAGCAGTTCGGCCGAGCGTTCGACGATGATCGCTCGGAATCCCGCGCCCGCAACCGCGAGCGCGGCGCTCAGGCCGGCGATCCCGGCTCCGGCTATGACGATGGCTGGCCGTTCGCCCATGGCATCGGCCGGCCCCGCGGCGTCAGGCCGCGGCCGGCTCCCGGTAGAGGTGCCCCGGCGGCACCGTCGCGGCCGCGCCGAGGGACGGATCGAACCTGTAAAGCGTCGAGCAATAGGGGCAGATCTTCTCGCCGGAGTCGCCCATGTCGAGGAAGACATGCGGGTGGTCGAAGGGCGGACTCGCGCCGACGCACATGAATTCCTTTACGCCGATCGTGATCACGGCAACGCCCGAGTCGTTCTGGAAGTGCGGAATGACGTGTCCTGCCATCTGTCGTCCCTGAGCCTGATCCTGCTGCCGCCAGAATAGCTGTCGCGGCGGTCCCGCGACAGTCCCCGGCGGGGTTCCCTCGCGCCGTCCGGGCCGCTAGGGTGCGGCCCCGATGGCACTCGCGCATTTCTCATCCGATGGGGTCGATATCGCATTCCTCGACGGCGGGGAAGGCGACCCGATCCTGCTCATCCACGGTTTCGCCTCGAACCATGTGGTCAACTGGGGGGCGACGGGCTGGATCGACACGCTGAAGCGTGCCGGCCGGCGAGTCATCGCCATGGACGTGCGCGGCCACGGCCGGAGCGAGAAGCTCCGCGATCCGGACTCCTATCCGCTCGCACTGCTGGCCGATGACGCCGCCCGGCTGCTCGACCATCTAGACATCGCCCGGGCCGACGTGATGGGATATTCGATGGGTGCCCGGATCACGGTCGCGATGGCGCTCGCCCATGAGGACCGCATGCGGGCCATGGTCCTCGGCGGCATGGGCTACGCGATGGTCGAGGGCATGAAGGGCGAGGATGCGATCGTCGCGGCGCTCGAGGCGCCGAGCCTCGACGAGGTCAGCGGCGAGCCGGGGCGCGCCTACCGCAAGTTCGCCGAGCAGACCGGCAGCGACACGCTGGCGCTCGCCGCCTGCATGCGGAACGCGCGGCAGACCTTCACGCCGGAACAGCTCGCGACGATCCGCATCCCGACGCTGATCGCCATCGGCGACAGAGATGCGGTTGCCGGTTCCGCCGAGGGCCTCGCCCGCCTGATCGACGGCGCCGAGGTGCTGATCATCCCCAATCGCGACCACATGCTCGCCACCGGCGATCGTCACTACAAGGACGCGGTGCTCGCGTTTCTCGACCGGCGTCCCTGATCGGCGGGTGGCCGTCGCGGGCACCCGCCGTCACGTGGGAGGCGGCCGGAATCGCTC
>JAEZEN010000111.1 GCA_023433185.1 Pseudomonadota bacterium
GCTCGGCGACGGCCCGGCCGCCGATCTGCCGGAGGAGCGCGCCGTCACCGAGGTGCGCACCATCGCCGTCGAGCGCGGCGCCGACGAGACGATCGCCCATGCGATGCGGGACGCAGGGCCCTCGGTCTCGACCCTGACTCCCTCCCTCCTCCTGTTCTGGACCGGTACGGAGCATATCCTGGCCGGCGTGCAGGCCCTCTCCGCCGGCGAGTGCATGCTGCACGTCGTGACCGTCGGCGAGCACGATCGCGACGGACGCAGGCGCATCAGCGCCTGGTCCGAGCGGCTGCGAAACGCGATCGAGGCGGGAGCCGGCGCGTGACCCTCGTCCTCCACGACTTCGAACTCGACGAGGGCAGCTACAAGGTGCGTCTGCTGCTCGCCTTCCTCGGCCTTGCCTTCGAGCGGGTCCCGGTCGACGTCTTCCCGGGCCGCGAACAGGACACACCCGCCTTCCGCGCCCTGAGTCCGCGCGGCACGCTGCCGGTCCTGGTCAACGGCGACCTCGTGCTGCGCGACGCCGAGGCAATCCTCGCCTATCTCGCCCGCCGCTACGATGCGCGGGACCAGTGGCTTCCCGCCGACGACCCCGCCCTGTTCGGCGAGGTGATGACGTGGCTTTCCTTCGCCGCCGGCCCCCTCCGGGCGGCGACCATCGCCCGGCTCCATGCGATCTTCGAGGTGCCGGCCGACATGGCGGCGGCGATCCGGGGCGCGCGGGGAGCCTTCCGCGACATGGAGGACCACATGACGGCGCGGGAGATCGACGGCGCGGAATGGTTCGTCGGCGGCACGCCGACCATCGCCGACGTCGCGCTCTTCCCGGCCCTCGCGCTCGCGCGCGATGCCGGCATCGAGCACGACGCCTATCCCGCCCTCCGCCGCTGGATCCGCCGCTTCCGGGGGCTGCCGGGATTCACGACAATGCCGGGCGTTCCGGACTATTATTGAATCGCGCTGTCCGTCCTCGAGGAAATGACCATGGAAAAGCTGACCCGCTTCTCGGTCGCGCCGCTCGCGACTATGACCCGCCGTCTCGCCGACGTCGCCTCGGGCCGGCTGCCGCCCGACCTCGTGATCACCGGGACGCGCCTCCTCTCGACCTACAGCGAGCGCATCCTCGACGGGCGTGAGGTCTGGGTCTCCGGCGGCCGGATCGCGGCGGTTCAGCCGGCCGGCGCCCACAAGCGCGCGGGCAACGGCATCACGGAAGTGTTCGATGCGGGCGGTGCGATCCTCGCGCCGGGCCTCGTCGATCCGCATATCCACATCGAATCGAGCATGGTGACGGCCTGCGCCTATGCCGAGGCGGCGCTCCTCAACGGTACCACGACGATCTTCTGCGACAGCCACGAGATCGGGAACGTCATGGACGTGGCCGGCGTCGAGGCAATGCTCGAGGATGCGCGCGAGGCGCCCCTGTCGATCTTCCTGACGGTGCCGAGCACCGTCCCGGCGACCACGCCCGACCTCGAGACGGCCGGCGGCGACCTGACGCCGATGAAGATCTCCGCGATCTTCGACAAGTGGCCCGAGGCGGTGGCGCTCGGCGAGAAGATGGACTTCGTGCCGGTGACGATGGGGGACGAACGCAGCCATGCGATCATCGCCGCCGCGCTCTCCCGCGGCCGCCCGGTCTCGGGCCACATCTACGGGCGTGAATTCGTCGCCGCCTATGCCGCGAGCGGCATCACCGACACCCACGAGGCGATCGACCGCGACATCGCCGAGGACCTCCTGGAAGCCGGCATCTGGGTCTTCCTCCGCGGCGGCAACCCCGGGACGCCGTGGAACTCGATCGTCGAGGCCGGCAAGGCCGTGACCGAACTCGGCGTCGCCACCAAGCGCATCTGCGTCTGCACCGACGACCGCGACGCCGACGACCTCCTGATGTTCGGGCAGGACTGGGTGGTGCGCGAGGCGGTGCGGCTCGGCGTGCCGCCACTAAAGGCGTGGAGCATGGGCTCGCTCCACGGCGCCACGCGCTTCGCCATGGACGGCGAATTCGGCGGGCTGGGGGGCGGACGGCGCGCCGATCTCGTGCTGCTCGACGACGACCTCAAGCCGCAATCGACCTGGTATGGCGGCACGCTCGTCGTCCGCGACCGCAGGGTGACGCCGGCGCTCGATGCGGCGCTTTCGTCGCGCTATCGCTACCCGAAGGCCGCCTACGAGACGGTCAGGGTCCCCGCCGGCCTCAAGCTCGTCCCCGACATGCCGGACCGGCCGGTCTTCGCCAATGCGATCCGCTGCGCCCTGCCCGGCATCGTTCTCTTCCACGACCGCTTCGCGATGGAGCCGGCGGACAGCTGGCAGGAGCTCTTCGGCCGGCACGGCCTGTGCTTCGTGACGGTCGTCGAGCGCCACGGCAGGTCGCCCGGCAACGTCGCCCACGGGCTCCTCAAGGACTTCGGCCTGACGCGCGGGGCGGTAGCGAGCAGCGTCGGGCACGACAGCCACAATATCATCGTCGCGGGCACCAACGAGGCGGACATGCAGGTCGCGCTCGATGCGGTGACCGCGACGCAGGGCGGCGTCGTAGTGGTCGATGGCGGCAAGGTCCTCGCCTCGGTCCCCCTGCCGATCGCGGGGCTGCTCTCGGACCAGCGCGTCCACGCGGTCGCCGACGCGCTCAAGCTTCTCAAGGCCGAATGGACGGCGGCCGGCTGCACGATCCCCTATATGGGTTTCAACCTGATTCCGCTCTCGGTCATTCCGGAAATCCGGATCACTGACAAGGGCCTGGTCCTGGTCCCCGAGATGAAGATCGTGCCGCGGTGCGAGCCGTCGAACGAGCTTCCCGGCTGATCAGGACCGGCGGTTCAGGACGGGCGGGGCGCCGGCGGCCTGGTCTAGCCGGGGCCGCCCTTCCGGCCGCCCGCGGGCCGCGGTTCGGTGCCCCTCCGC
>JAEZEN010000114.1 GCA_023433185.1 Pseudomonadota bacterium
GTGTCGAGAGGGTCGAGTCCGACTTTGCCGCCGAAGTGGCGGCGGCGGCCGGCACGGCGTGACGACATAGGACAGCGGTCCGCCCCGGCCACGGCCGGAGCGGGTCGCGCGCTCGGGGCCCGAGGGCATGACCGGACAGGTCCGCTACCAGCGTGCGGTGCTCAAGCTGTCCGGCGAGGCGCTGCTCGGCGACAAGCCCTTCGGCATCGACGACGTGGTGACGGACCGCCTCGCGGCCGAGGTGGAAGGCGCGCGTGCGCTCGGCACCAAGATCGGCATCGTGATCGGCGGCGGCAACATCTTCAGAGGCATGACGGTCGCCGCTGGCGGCGGCAACCGCGTCGCGGGCGACCAGATGGGCATGCTCGCCACGGTGATGAACGCCATCGCCTTCGAGCAGAAGCTCGCCGGCCGCGGCGTCCCGACGCGGCTGTTCTCGGCGGTGCCCATGCCAACCTTCTGCGAGACCTTCAGCCAGCGCACCGCCCAGGCCGCCTACGATTCCGGCGACGTGGTGCTGTTCGCCGGAGGGATCGGCAACCCGTTCGTCACCACCGACACCGGTGCAGCGCTCCGCGCCGCCGAGATGGGCGCCGACGGCCTGTTCAAGGCGACCATGGTCGACGGCATCTACACCGCCGACCCCAAGCTCGATCCGGCGGCGACCCGCTACGACCGCCTGACCTATGACGAGGCCATCGGCCGGGGCCTCAAGGTCATGGATCTCGCAGCGATGGCCCTTGCCCGCGACAACCGTATCCCGATAATCGTCTTCAGCATCCACGAGCCCGGCGGTTTCCTGGATATCCTTAAGGGCGGAGGCCGGGCGACCGTCGTCGCCGGGTAAGAGAACAACGACGGTCCGGGGAGGGCGCTTGTCCTTCCGATCCGGGCCAGAAGGAGGAGTCCATGAACCTCGACGACCTCAGTCGCCGCATGCAGGGGGCGGTGACCGCGCTTCGCGGCGAACTTGCTGGCCTGAGGACCGGCCGCGCCTCGGCCAACCTTCTCGATCCCATCATGGTGGAGGCCTACGGCGCATCCATGCCGATCGGTCAGGTCGCCTCGGTGAGCGTTCCCGAGCCGCGCATGATCGCCGTCCAGGTCTGGGACCGGGCGACCGTTTCGGCGGTCGATCGCGCCATCCGCGAAGCGAATCTCGGCCTCAATCCGATCATCGACGGGCAGCTGCTGCGCATCCCGATTCCCGCGCTCAATGCCGAGCGGCGCCAGGAACTGGTCAAGATCGCGCACAAGTACACCGAGCAGGCCCGCGTGGCTGTCCGTCATGTGCGCCGCGACGGCCTCGACCTGCTCAAGAAGGCCGAGGGCGACGGCGGCATGAGCAAGGACGACAGCAGCCGTCTCGCCGAGCAGATCCAGAAGCTGACCGACCAGACCATCGCCGAGATCGACCAGCTTCTCGCCACCAAGGAGGCGGAAATCACCCAGGTCTGATCCCGTCGACGCGGAGCCCCGACATGTCGTCGCAAGCCAGTCAGCCGAAGCAGGCCGCCGGATCCGACGCGGGCCATCTCCGCCATGTGGCGATCATCATGGACGGCAATGGCCGCTGGGCGGAACGCCGCGGGCTGCCGCGGAGCATGGGGCATCGGGCCGGGGTGGAGGCGGTGCGCCGGACGGTCGACGCGGCGCTGACCCGGGGCATCGGCTACCTGACCCTCTACAGCTTCTCCTCCGAGAACTGGTCGCGGCCCGCGGCCGAGGTCGAGTTCCTCTTCGGACTGCTGCGCATGTACATCCGCCGGGATGTCGCGCGCCTCCACCGCGACGGCGTGCAGGTCATCGTCATCGGAAACCGCAAGGGACTGCCGGCCGACGTCCTGCGTCTCATCGGCGAGGCCGAGGCGCTGACGGCCGACAACCGCCGGCTGCGCCTTGTGGTTGCATTCAACTACGGAAGCCGCGACGAGATCGTCCGGGCGGTCAGGCGGATTGCCGAACAGGCCGCAGAGGGGAGTCTTCCGGCCGCCATGATCGACGAGGGCGTGCTCTCCTCGCACCTCGACACGGCGGGGATGCCCGATCCCGACCTGATCATCCGGACGGGTGGCGACCTCCGCCTCAGCAATTTCCTGCTCTGGCAGGCCGCCTACGCCGAGCTGGTCTTCATGCCTGTCTTCTGGCCGGATTTCGACGCAACCCATCTGGGCGCCGCCATCGAGGAATTCGGGACCCGCGACCGCCGCTACGGCGGATACGCCACCCGGAGCCCGGCGTGAGTCCGGCCGATGCGGCCTCTTCCGGCAGCACGATCGTGAACCGCGACCTGGTTCCCCGCGTCCTTTCCTCCGTGGTGCTCATCGCCATTGCGACGGCGGCGGCGTGGGCCGGAGGGCTGGTGGCGGCCTGCGCCGTCGCGGCCATCGCCGCAGTCGTCCACGTCGAATGGACCGGCGTCACGGAAGGCCGGCCGGCCGAGGCGCTGCCCTTCACCGCCGCGATCGTCGTGGCGACCATCGCCTACGGCCTCGGCTTCCCCGCCGTGGCGCTGGGCGTCGGACTTCTCGCCATCCTCGCCGGACTGGCGACGGGACCCCGGCCATGGCGATCGGCGGGCGTGGCCTATGCTCTGGTTCCGGGGCTCGCGCTCCTGGTGCTCCGGGACTCGCCCGACCATGGTCTGGCGGCGATTGCCCTGGTGGTCGGCGTCGTGGCCGCGACCGATATCGGCGCCTATTTCGCCGGCCGCGGCATCGGCGGCCCGAAGCTCTGGCCGGCGGTGTCGCCCAAGAAGACCTGGTCGGGGGCGATCGGCGGGCTGGCCGCGGGGCTGGCGGCCGGCATCGTCGTGGCGGCTCTGGCCGGATTCGGGGTAACGCTGCCCTTTGTCGGGGTCGTCGTCGTCCTGTCCGTCGTCAGTCAGGCTGGAGATCTCTTCGAATCGCAGGTCAAACGGTGCTTCGGCGCGAAGGATTCCGGCCGCCTCGTGCCGGGCCATGGCGGGATGATGGACCGCGTCGACGGGCTGGCATTCGCCAGCGTCGTCGCGGTCGCCATCGGGATGGGGCATGGTGGGGTCAGCAATCCGGCACAGGGGCTCGTGGCGTGGTGAACATCGTGGATAAAGCCGGAACGGACGTGGAGCCGCGCCGCTCGAGCCTGCCGGGCCCCTGCCAACCGCGGCGGATCACGATTCTCGGGGCCACCGGCTCGATCGGCACCAACACCGTGGCGGTGATCGACGAAAATCCCGGTGCCTACGAGGTCGACGCCGTGACGGCGTTCGGCAACGCCGAGAGCCTTGCCCGCGTCGCCCGGAAGGTGCGTGCC
>JAEZEN010000142.1 GCA_023433185.1 Pseudomonadota bacterium
CCGCCTCTACCACGCGGTGTGGCACGAGACCCACGCCCGTTTCATGCCCGCGGAGGAGCGGAGGCTCAGGACGCCGGCCTTCTTCGTCGCGCGGATGGCGGGGCTGCTTCCCACGACACTGGTGGTCGAGCGCGACGGCATGGTGAGCGGGTTCGCCGCGTGGACCGGCCGTCTCCTCGGGCAGCTCTATGTCGACCGGGCGCACCGGGGCTCGGGCCTGGCGGTCGCGCTTCTCGCGGAGACCGAACGGCGGATGGCACAGCAGGACATCGAAACGGCGGAGCTGCATTGCGTCGTGGGCAACGAGCGTGCCTGCCGCTTCTACGAGCGGACGAACTGGCGGCACGCCGGCAGGGTCAGCGAGACCGTTGCCGGACCGAACGGTGCCGTCGCGGTGGAATTCTGGTGTATGACGAAGGCGTTGATTCCCGCCTTGGGGCATTCGTCCGGCTGATCCGGCCGGGTGGCCCCGCTCGCCAGCGCGTCAGAAGACGATCGTGAACAAGACCGTCGCCGCCACGATCGCACCCGACCACCACCTCAAGGGCGTGCTGCTGGTCGGCGCGGCGTCCGTCCTGTGGAGCCTCGGCGGCCTGATCGTCCGCTCGCTCGACACCGCCGACCCGTGGACGACGATCTTCTGGCGCTCGGTCTTCGCGACCGCCTTCCTGTTCCTCTACCTGCTCTTCCGCGACGGGCGGGGCGCGTTCCGGCTGTTCCGCGACATGGGCCGGCCGGGCCTGCTGCTCGGTCTCTGCTTCACCGCGGCTTCGGTCGGCTTCGTCACCGCACTCGATTTCGCCTCGGTCGCCCAGACGCTGGTGATCATGAGTTCGGCGCCGCTGATTGCTGCGGTGCTCGGCCGGATCGTGCTCGGCGAGCGGATCGCGCCGGTCGGATATGCGGCCATCGCCGGCGTGATGGCGGGGATCGCGGTGATGATGTCGCGGGACTTCGATGCGGGGGGCTCGCTGATCGGCGGGCTGATCGCCTTCGGCATCGCGGTCGCGCTCGCCGGATCGGTGGTCATCGTCCGGCGCTGGCCGCATATCCGGATGACGCCGGCGACCTGTACCGGGGCCGCCTTCGCGATGGTCGTGTCGTTGCCGCTGGCGGCGCCGCTGGTGGTGAGCGGCCACGACTTCGCGCTGCTCGCCTTCTTCGGCGCCGGTCAGCTCGGTGTCGGCCTCATCCTCCTCGTGACCGGCGCGCGGCTGATCCCGGCGGTGCTCTCGGCGCTGCTGGGCATGCTCGAACCGATCCTCGGGCCGGCCTGGGTCTGGATATTCCTGGGCGAGGAGCCGACGACGGCGACCCTTGTCGGCGGCGCGATCGTGGTGGCGAGCGTCCTCGCCTACACTATCTCCATGACGCGAAGGACGGCGGCGCGGTAGCCCGCCTTGTATGGACAGAAGCGCCTTGTGTATACACTAGGCGGCGCAGCGGCGGGTTGGCAGACGAGGATGACAGAGACGATTCCGTCGGGTGAAAGCCGCAGCAGCCTTTCCCCGGGACGGACGAGCATGCTGTCCGACCTGCTCGACGCGATCGCCGCGCGGGGACGGGGGCTGTTCGGCCTCGGTGCGGGGCGCGGGTCGGATCGGAATCTCGCCGATCTCGGGCGCGACCTGCTGTCGCGACGGGGCGAGGCCTCGGGCATCGCGCTGGCGCAGGAACTGCTCCAAGGCTTCGCGGAGGCCGCGGCTGCGGATCGGCTGGCGTTCCTCGAGGCGCTTGCGGACGCCTTCGGCGCCGATCGCGCCGCGGTCGACGACGCGGTCGAGGCCTATCGTGTCGCGCCGGGCCCCGAGACGCTGGAGCGCATCCACCAGGCCGCGGAGCCGCGCCGGCAGGAACTGATCCGCCGCATGAACACGGCGCCCGGCGGCACGGCGGCGCTCATCCGCATGCGCGAGGCGCTCATGGAGGCGATGCCGGACAATCCGGGCCTTGCGTCCGTCGACGGCGATTTCGTGCATCTCTTCTCGTCGTGGTTCAACCGTGGTTTCCTCATGCTCCGCCCGATCGACTGGAACACGCCCGCGAGCATCCTCGAGAAGCTGATCCGCTACGAGGCGGTGCACGCGATCAACGGCTGGGACGACCTCAAGAGCCGGCTCGGGCCGCCCGACCGGCGCTGCTACGGCTACTTCCATCCCCGCCTTCCCGACGATCCGCTGATCTTCGTGGAGGTGGCGCTGACGCGCGAGATCCCGGACCGGATCGCGCCGATCCTCGAGCCGGATCGCCAGCCCATCGCACCCGAGACGGCGACGACCGCGGTCTTCTATTCGATCTCCAACACCCAGCGCGGGCTGACCGGCGTGAGCTTCGGGCATTTCCTGATCAAGCAGGTGGTCGAGGATCTCCGCCGGGAGTTGCCGGGGCTGAAGACGTTCGTGACGCTCTCGCCGGTGCCCCGCTTCGCCCGCTGGCTGGTGGCCGAGCGCGCGGCGGAGGTGTCCTCGCTCGATCCCGCGGTGCTCGCCGCCCTCGAGCCCCTCGCTGTGCCGGGCTGGCACGAGGACGAGGCCGTGGTCGAGGCGGTGCGCGAGCCGTTTCTCGCCGCCGCGGCCTTCTACTTCCTGGAAGCCCGCGACCACCTCGGCCGCGTGCCGGACCCGATCGCCCGGTTCCACCTCGGCAACGGCGCCTGGCTGGAGCGGCTCGACATGCTGGGCGACCGCTCGCCGAAGGCCATGGAGCAGGCACATGGCCTGATGGTCAACTACCTCTACGACCCCCAGAAGATCGAGGCCAACCACGAGGCCTTCGCCGAGCGTGGCGAGGTGATCGCCTCGTCTCCGGTGCGGAAGGCCCTCCGCCGCGGCACTGCCGCCAACCGCACGCTCGCCCGGGCGAACAGGAGCAAGCCGTGACCGCCAGCGCCAACCTCTTCGACCTGCTTCTCGGCGCCGACCGCGACCGGGACGGCATCGCGCTCGAGACCGCCGACGGCGGCACATGGACGTTCGACGACCTGATCGCCGCCTCGGGGCGCTATGCCAACGCGATCGTCGCCCGAGGCGTGAAGCCGGGCGACCGCGTCGCGGTCCAGGTCGAGAAGTCGGTGGCGAACCTGCTCCTCTACCTCGCAACGGTGCGCGCCGGCGCGGTCTACCTGCCACTCAACACGGCTTATACCGCCAACGAACTGGACTACTTCCTCGGCGATGCCGAGCCGCGCCTCGTGGTCTGCGATCCCGGCCGTCGCGATGCGATCGCCGGCCTGGTCGCCGGGCGCGCCGTTGCCGTCGAGACCATGGACGCCGCGGGGGAGGGCAGCCTCGCAGAAGCCGCGGCGGGCGAGCCGCCGGCCTTCGAGACCGTGCCGCGGGCTGCGGACGACCTCGCCGCGATCCTCTACACCTCGGGCACGACCGGGCGGTCGAAGGGCGCGATGCTGACCCACTTCAACCTCGCCTCGAATGCCGAGACGCTGGTCGGGGCCTGGCGCTTCACCCGCGACGACACGCTCCTCCACGCGCTGCCGATCTACCACACGCACGGTCTCTTCGTGGCGATCAACGTCGCGCTGCTCGCCCGTGCCCGGATGATCTTCCTGCCGAAGTTCGACGCCGCGCAGGTGCTCGGGCTGATGCCGCGCGCCACCGCGATGATGGGCGTGCCCACCTTCTACGTCCGGCTCCTCCAGCATCCCGGTCTCACGCGGGAGGCGACGGCCGGCATGCGCCTCTTCGTCTCCGGATCGGCGCCGCTGCTCGCCGAAACCCATCGCGCCTTCGAGGAGAGGACCGGCCATGCCATCCTCGAGCGCTATGGCATGACCGAGACCAGCATGAACACCTCCAACCCCTATGACGGCGCACGGGTGCCCGGCACCGTCGGGCCGCCATTGCCCGGCGTGGCGGTGCGAGTCACCGATCCCGAGACGGGGACGGGCCTCGGCATCGACGAGATCGGCATGATCGAGGTCAAGGGCCCGAACGTCTTCAAGGGCTACTGGCGGATGCCCGAGAAGACCGCAGCCGAGTTCCGGCCCGACGGCTTCTTCATCAGCGGCGACCTCGGCAAGATCGACGGCAACGGCTACGTCCACATCATCGGGCGCGGCAAGGACCTGATCATCACCGGCGGGTTCAACGTCTATCCCAAGGAGATCGAGAGCGAGATCGACCTCATTCCCGGGGTGTTCGAGAGCGCTGTCATCGGCGTGCCGCATGCCGACTTCGGGGAGGGGGTGACCGCGGTCGTCGTGCCGGCCCCGGGGGTCGACCTCGACGAGGCGACGGTGCTCGCGGCCCTCGATGGCCGGCTCGCGAGGTTCAAGCAGCCGAAACGCGTCATCGTCGTCCCCGAACTGCCGCGCAACACGATGGGCAAGGTGCAGAAGAACGCGCTGCGCGAGCAGTACGCCGGCCTCTATCGCTGATCGCCACGCCGGCGGCGCGCTTTCTCCGCTGCCGGCGCCCGGCGGGTATGGTAGAGCCGGGCCACACGAGGATGGTCACGCCATGGCGCAAGTCGAACTTCGCACCGTCGGGCCGGACGAGGCGGGCATGCGCCTCGACCGCTGGTTCCGCACGCACTTCCCGGACCTCGGCTTCGGCCACCTCCAGAA
>JAEZEN010000278.1 GCA_023433185.1 Pseudomonadota bacterium
GGACGATAGCCCAAGCCGCCGGGAGAGGCTATCGTCGCCGGCCCCGGCCACCCGCACGGCTAAGCGCCCATGCCCGAACTGCCTGAAGTCGAAACCGTCCGCCTGGGGCTCGCCCCGGTCATGGAAGGGGCAGTGATCGAGAAGGCGACCGTCAACCGCCCGGACCTCCGGATCCCCTTTCCGGCCCGCTTCGCCCGCCGGCTGACGGGGCGGCGGATCGTCGCGCTCGGGCGGCGCGCCAAGTACCTCCTCGCCGATCTCGACGACGGCAACGTCCTCGTCATGCATCTCGGCATGTCGGGTTCGTTCCGGATCGAGGCCGCGGGGGACGGCAGGATCGCCGGGCAGTACTACCACGCGCGGACCGCGATCCGCGCCCACGATCATGTCGTCCTTGACCTTTCCTCGGGCGCCCATGTCGTGTTCAACGATCCGCGCCGCTTCGGACTCATGGATCTCGTGCCGCGGAGCGGCCTCGAGGAGTCGTCCCACTTCCGGGGCATGGGGCTCGAGCCGCTCGGCAACGCCCTTTCCGGCGAGGCGATCGCCGGCCTCTTCGCGGGCCGCGCGGCGCCGCTCAAGGCGATGCTCCTCGACCAGCGGCGGATCGCCGGCATCGGCAACATCTATGCCTGCGAGGCGATGTGGCGGGCGAAGCTGCCGCCGACCCTGCCCGCCGGCCGGCTCGCGGGAGGCTCGAAGCGGCCAAGGGCGAAGGCCGAAGCGCTCGCCAAGGCGATCCGCGACGTCCTCGCCGAGGCGATCGCCGCGGGCGGGTCCTCGCTCCGCGATCACCGCCGGGCAACCGGCGAACTGGGGCTCTTCCAGCACAGCTTCGCCGTCTACGACCGCGAGGGCGAACCCTGCCCGCGGCCGGACTGCAACGGAATCGTGCGGCGCATCGTTCAATCGGGACGCTCGACATTCTATTGTCCGGCCTGCCAGCGCTAGGGCTGGTCCTGCCGGCAGAGGCGCAAGGAGCATCCATGGCCTTCGAGACGATCCTCATCGAGACCCGCGGCCGGGTGGCCGTCATCACGCTCAACCGGCCGGCGGCGCTGAACGCGCTCAATGCCACGCTGATCCGCGAGCTCGGCGACGCCGTCGTCGCCTATGACGCCGACGAGCGCATCGGCTGCATGGTCCTCACGGGGTCGGACAAGGCCTTCGCTGCCGGCGCCGACATCAAGGAGATGCAGGGACTGAGCTTCGTCGAGGCCTTCGGACGCGACTACGGCGCCGCGCTCGCGCGGGTTTCCGGCGCCCGGAAGCCGATCGTCGCCGCCGTGGCGGGCTACTGCCTCGGCGGCGGCGCCGAGCTCGCCATGATGTGCGACATCGTCATCGCCGCCGACACCGCGAAGTTCGGCCAGCCCGAGATCACGCTCGGCATCATGCCCGGCATGGGCGGAACGCAGAGGTTGCCGCGGGCCGTCGGCAAGGCCAAGGCGATGGACATGATCCTCACCGGCCGGATGATCGACGCCGCCGAGGCCGAGCGGTCCGGTCTCGTGTCGCGCGTGGTCCCGGCCAACGATCTGATCGAGGAGGCGCTGCGCCTCGCCGACAAGATCGGCGGCTTCTCGCTGCCCAGCGTCATGATGGCGAAGGAGAGCGTCAACCGCGCTTTCGAGATGCCGCTCGCCGAGGGACTGCGCTTCGAGCGCCGGCTCTTCCATGCGATGTTCGCCACCGACGACCAGAAGGAGGGGATGGCCGCCTTTTCCGAGAAGCGCGCCGCCCAGTTCCGCAACCGGTGATTCTCTCGCCGGGATCGGCCTGGACCGGCCGCGTCACATTGACCCCGGCGGCGACCGCCTCTATAAGCGGCGCCTGACGCGGTGGCGACGGTGGGTTGCCGCCGCACTCTTTGCTGTTTCCCGAAGGATCACCATGGCCAATACGTCATCTGCCAAGAAGGCGACGCGCAAGATCGCTGCGCGCACCAGCGTCAACAAGAGCCGCGTCACGCGGGTCCGCACGTATATCCGCAAGGTCGAGGAAGCCATCGCGAGCGGCGACCAGGCCCAGGCGAACGCCGCCCTCATGGCCGCCGAGCCGGAGATCATGCGCGCCGTCACCAAGGGCGTCCTGCACAAGAACACCGCGTCGCGGAAGGTGTCCCGCCTTGCCGCCCGCGTGAAGTCGGTCGGCGCCTGATCGGCCGATCCGCAGGAGGCGCGCCGCGCCTCCCGATTTCCTGTCGCGGCTAATCCGCGGCAGCGCCGGACGGCGTCCGGCACGAAGCGGCCCCGGAGCCGCCACCGCGCAAGCAAAACCGTTGAATCTCAAGGGTGTGGCGAGGGGTCGGGTGCCCTCCGCCCCGGCGCCTTGCGCAGCCCGGCCTGTCAGCGGCGGGCGCGAAATTTTTTTGTCGGCTGAGTCGAAACCGGGCGCATTGCGGGCCCGCGAGAAAGCCGTCAGGAGTCGCAACGGCTTATCGGGACGAGTTGGTTGGAGCCCTCGCGGCGGCGACCTCCCGACGGAGGGAGTCAAGGGGCGCGCGCGAGAAAACGGCGTTGAAGTCCGGGGACGCGTGTGTAATGTGAAGCCATGGCTGCCACGGAAGTCTACCGGGCGCAGAAGATCAACAAGCTGTAGAACGGAAATGGCGGTCGGGTGGTATATCCATGTCTTGTCGCGTGTATTTTGTGACGAGGGCTCTTCGTTGCGGGTAACGTAGGCGTTTTGCGTGGTTCTTGCTCCCGTCGCTGGGGGCGCTTTCCTGAGTTACAACTGAGAAATGTTGGGACGAAAGGACTTGCATTGGCCTCACGAGCCGGTGCGACAAGGGGATTCTATGTCTGCAACTACCGATCAGGGCTATGCCGGCGACGTCGCGGCACGGGACGCGTGGGATACGCTGGCGGGCGATGCACAGGCCGTCCTGATCGACGTGCGGACCCGGGCCGAGTGGAACTATGTCGGAGTGCCGGCGCTCGAGGCGATCGGCAAGGACGTGCTCCTCGTCGCCTGGGACGACTTTCCCTCGGGACCGATCCCGGATTTCGCCGGCCGCCTCGCGGCGCTGCTGGACGGCAAGGGGGTTGGCAAGGACGCGCCGCTCTATTTCATCTGCCGCTCCGGCGCACGCAGCCGCAACGCGGCGATCGCTGCGACGGCGTCGGGCTATTCGCGCTGTTTCAATATAGAGTTCGGGTTCGAGGGGCTCCTCGGGCCGGATCGCCACCGCGGCACCGCGGGAAGCTGGAAGGCCGAGGGGTTGCCATGGACGCAATCCTAGGTCGCAGGACAGGAGTGGAGGGCGAAGGGTATCGCCGGTTGGACGAAAGGGGCGACGGCGATGCGGCGACGCATGTCCGGTCGCAGGACGGGGCCGGCCTGACCGGCGGCATACAGGAGGGCGGCTACATGGCGGATCGGGCGGACCCCGGTGCGTGGCAGCGCGTAAAGCAGCGGCTCAGGACCGAGCTGGGTGAAGATGTCTTCAGCAGCTGGTTCGGGCGTGCCGAGTTCGAGCAGGCCGACAAGAGCACGGTCTATGTTTCGGTCCCGACCCGGTTCCTCAAGTCCTGGATCTGTTCCCATTATGCCGAGCGCCTTCTGGCGCTGTGGATCGAGGAGCGCCCGAGCACGCTCCAGGTCGAGGTGATCGTGCGCGGAGCGGTCCGTCCCAAGGC
>JAEZEN010000329.1 GCA_023433185.1 Pseudomonadota bacterium
TTCGCCAAGTGCCACCACGGCTGGTCGTACTACCCGACGAAGGTCGGCGCGCCGCATCCCGGCCTCGAGCGGCCCGACCTGCTCGGTGACATGGTACGCGCGCTCAACGCCGCCGACATCGAGGCGCCGATCTACATTTCGGTGCAGTGGGACGAGCGGAACGCGCGTCTCCACCCCGAATGGCGGGCGATGAGCGCGACCAACCGCTTCTACCATGCGCTGCCGGACGACACCTCCACCGCACGCCAGCTCAGCCCGGCCTGGCATACGCTCTGCCTCAACCACAAAGGCTACCGTGACGAACTGCTTGCCCAGGCGCGCGAGGTGGCGTCCACCTACGAAACCCCCGGCCTCTTCTTCGACATCGTCCTGACGCCGGACTGCGTCTGCCCCGCATGCATCGCGACCATGGCCGAGAGGGGCGTCGACCCGGAGAATCCGGCCGACCGGCTGAACAACGACGAATGGGTGAACGAGCGCTTCCGGAGCGAACTGAGCGCGGCGCTTCGCGAGGAGTTCCCGAACCTTCGCGTCTTCTACAACTGCGGGCACATCCACAAGCGCGGCCCCCGGCGCTTCGACGCCTACAGCCACCTCGAGATCGAGAGCCTGCCCACCGGCGGCTGGGGCTATGACCACTTCCCGTCAAGCGCCCGCTACGGCGCCTTTCTGGGGTTCGATCTCGTAAGCCATACCGGCAAGTTCCACACGAGCTGGGGGGAATTCGGCGGTTTCAAGCACCCGCATGCGCTGGAATACGAGACCGCGCAGATGGTGGCGTTGGGCGCGAAGTGCCTGGTCGGCGACCAGCTCCACCCGGACGGGGCCGTCAATCCCGACACCTACGCCTCGATCGCCCCCGCCTATCGCCGAATCGCAGCACTCGAACCGTTCCTCGAAGGCGGCCGGTACATTCCGGAGATCGCGATCATGTCGGCGGAATATTTCCAGCCGACCGACGCCCGCAACAATCCGAGCGACGACGGCGCGGCGCAGATGCTGCTCGAACTGCAGCGGCCTTTCGATGTGATCGACCCCAGCGCCCGCTTCACCGACTACCCGCTGATCGTCCTGCCCGACGCGATCCCGGTCGATGCGGAGCTCGCGATGCGGTTCGGCGACTATGTCGACAATGGCGGCCGCATCATCTTCACCGGGACGAGCGGCATCGATCCGGACGGGACGATCCGGCTGCCCGCGGGCATCGAATGGAGCGGGCCGCCGACCCCCTTCAGCCCGACCTATCTCCGCACGGGCAAGGGCCTCGATCCGGGCATGCCGTCGACGCCCTTCGTCATGTATGGCGTCCCGCAGACGATCGTGGCGCGGGGCGCCGAGGTCCTTGCCGAGGTGGTGCCGCCCTACTTCAACCGCACCTACAGGCACTTCTCATCGCACCAGCACGCGCCCGACGACCCCGACGCGCCGCCGATCGGGGCCGGGGTGACGATTTCCGGCCGGGTGGCCTATGTCGCATACCCGATCTTCGACATGTACCAGGCAATGGGGCAGCCGCTTTACAAATACGTGGTCCGGGGTCTACTCGACCGGCTGTTGCCGGAGCGTGTGCTCGCGACGGACCTTCCCTCCGCCGGGCGGGCAAGCCTTGCGGTCCAGCCCGGGCAGAACCGCCATGTCCTGCATCTCCTCTACGGTCCGCCCCAGGTGCGCGGCAAGCGCGTCCCGGCCGCGGATGGGGCGCTACGGGTGATGGAGATGATCGAGGATATCCCGGCCATCGGTCCGGTGACGGCGCGGGTCCGGCTCCCGCGCGCGCCGACCCGGGTCTACGAGGCGACGAGTGGCCGCGATCTTCCCTGGACCAGCGGACCCGACGGTGTCGAGGTGATCTTGCCGCGGCTTCACATCCACGCTGCGGTGGTTTTCGACGGGACCGCATGAGACCGACCGACCGCACCCCGCCGCACGCGCCCGCCGAGATCGACGGCGATCTGGGGGAGGATCCAAGTGGCCGGCGTCGACCGTCGACGATCATCGACGTCGCCCATGAGGCCGGCGTCGCGGTCGGCACCGTGTCGCGCTATCTCAACGGTCTGCCGGTCCGGGTCGGCAACCGCGATCAGATCGAGAACGCCATCCGGCGACTGGGCTATCGCAGGAACGCCCTGGCGGCGGCGATCAAGTCGGACCTCACCAACATGGTCGGCTTCATGGTGCCGGGCTTGAGCGAGTTCCACGCCGCAATCCTCGAGCAGCTCAGCGACCGTCTGCGGCGGACAGGTCGCGGCCTGCTCACCTATTGCCACAATGATGATCGCGGATCGATCGCCGAGGCTCTCCACTTCTTCGGAGGGCATCGCGTCGACTGCCTGGTCATGGACGGCCATGAGGACGCCAGCGAGGGCGTGAGGGAGCTGCTCGCCGGCGGAACGCCCGTCATCGTCTACGACAACGACGTGCCCGGCCTGCCGGTCGACCGCGTTCTGGTCGACAACCGCACGGCGTCGGCGCGGGTGGTCAACCACCTCCTCGACCTGGGGCACACGCGGATTGCGGTGCTCACCGGCAGCTTGCACGACTATACGGGGCGCGAGCGGCTCGAGGGCTATCTCGAGGCGATGCGCAAGCACGGGATCGAGGTCCCGCCCGCATACATCATCGACGCGGGATGGATCGAGAGCCGGGGCTATGCGGGCATGTTGCGATTGCTGACCCTCGAGCAGCCGCCGACCGCGGTGTTCTGCTGCAACTACAACATAGCGGTCGGCGCGATCGCGCTGCTCAAGGAGCAGGGGCGCCACATACCCGCCGACATGTCGCTGGTGAGCTTCGACGACGTCCCCCTGTTCCGTCTCCATGAGGCCGGGATAACGGCGGTTGCGCAGCCGGTCGATATGGTCGCCCAGACGATCACCGGGCTCATCACGGCGCGGCTTTCGGAGGATGGAGAGCACCACGCGCCGCACACCGTCACGCTGGGCTGCGACATCATCCTGCGCGGCTCGACGCGGAAGCCTGTCGGCGAAGGACGCTGACGGTGGCCGGCCCGGGCGAACTGCGGCTGTGGTACGAGCAGCCGGCGCAGGCCTGGACCGAGGCGCTGCCGATCGGCAACGGCCGGCTCGGCGCGATGGTCTTCGGTGGGATCGCGCGCGAGCGGTTGCAGATCAACGAGGACTCGCTGTGGTCGGGCGGCCCCTACACGCAGGCGCATGCCGAGGCGGCGCCGAATCTCGAAGCCGTGCGCCGGCTGATCTTCGAAGGGCGCTACGCCGAGGCGGAGGCCCTTGCCGACCGCACCCTGATGGGGCGTCCGCTCCGGCAGATGGCGTATCAGCCGGCGGGCGACATCCTGATAGACCAGGACATCGGCGGGGAAGACGTCCGCGACTACCGTCGGACCCTCGATCTCGCGACGGCGATCGCAACGACGTCCTTCCGCACCGGAGGGACGACATACCTCCGGGAGGCGATTGCGACGGCTGCCGATGGCGTGATCGTCCTCCGTCTCTCCGCCGACCGGCCCGGCGCCGTTTCCTTCACGCTCTCCGTCGACTCGGAGCAGACCGGGGCCGCCGCTCCGGCCGACGCGGATTCGATCGCGTGGCGCGGGAGAAACCGCGATGCCGAGGGAGTTCCGGGCAGTCTCGACCTCGCGCTCCGTGCCCGGGTGATCTGCATCGGCGGCTCGGTGCGGCCTGACGGCGACGCGCTGCGGATCGACGGCGCGGACGAGGCGATGGTGATCGTCGATGCGGCAACCAGCTTCCGCAGCCACCGGGACACGCGGGCCGACCCCGACGCCGCCCTGGCGGAGCGGGCGGAGCGGCTCGCCGGAAAGGTCTGGGCGGCGCTTCGGGACGCGCATGTCGCGGAGCATCGCCGCCTGTTCGACCGCTTTGCCATCGACCTGGGCCGCACGCCTTCGGCCCGGCTGCCGACCGACCGGCGCATTGCGGCGAACCCCGGAAGCCAGGACCCCGCGCTCGCCGCCCTCTATGTGCAATACGGCCGCTACCTGATGATCGCGTCGTCCCGGCCCGGGACGCAGCCGGCCAACCTCCAGGGTATCTGGAACGACCGGGTCGACCCGCCCTGGGGCAGCAAGTACACGGCCAACATCAACCTTCAGATGAACTACTGGCTGCCCGACCCGGCGAATCTCGACGAATGCATGGAGCCGCTGATCCGGATGGTCGAGGACCTGAGCCGGACCGGGGCGGAGATCGCGACGGCCCACTACCGCGCGCGCGGGTGGGTGCTCCACCACAACACGGACATCTGGCGGGCGGCCGGACCGGTGGACGGGGCCAAGTGGGGCCTCTGGCCGACCGGCGGTGCGTGGCTTGCGGTGCAGCTCTGGGACCATGCGGTATTCCTCGGGCGCCCCGATGACCTGGTGCGCCGGCTCCGTCCACTGATCGCCGGTGCGGCGCAGTTCGTCTTCGACATCCTCGTGCCGCTTCCGGGCAGCGACGCGCTGGTGACCAATCCTTCGCTGTCGCCGGAGAATGTTCATCCTCACGGCGCGTCGCTGTGCGCCGGACCGGCAATGGATCGCCAGATCATCCGCGATCTGATCGATGCCCTCCTTGCCGCGTCGCTCCAACTCGGCATCGAGGACGAAACCACCCGCGAGGCGCGCCGGGTTCTGCCGCTGCTGCCGCCGGATCGCATCGGCCATGCCGGACAGTTCCAGGAGTGGCTCGAGGACTGGGACATGCGGGCGCCGGAGATGCACCACCGGCACGTCTCCCACCTCTATGCACTCTACCCGAGCCGGCAGATCGATCCCGACCTGACGCCCGAGCTTGCGGCAGCCGCGCGACGATCGCTCGAAATCCGGGGGGACAACGCCACCGGCTGGGGGGTCGGCTGGCGCATCAATCTCTGGGCGCGGCTTTTCGACGGCGATCATGCGCACGGTGTGCTCCAGCTTCTCCTTTCGCCCGAACTGACCTATCCGAACATGTTCGACGCGCACCCGCCCTTCCAGATCGACGGGAATTTCGGCGGTGCCGCGGGCATCATCGAAATGCTGGTTCAATCCGGCGAGGGGTGGCTGCGTCTCCTGCCCGCTCTGCCCTCGGCCTGGCCCAGTGGGTCGCTCCGCGGCGTTCGCGCCCGCGGCGGACTCGAGCTCGATCTTGACTGGACCGACGGCAGGCTGGTCCGTGCGGAGATCCGGTCCGCAGTCCCGGTGTCGGTAGAGGTCCGCTACGAGGGCTCCCGTGTGACGGCGGAACTCGATCCAAGCCGGCCCTGGGCCTGTCCGACATCTGCAAGCGGGCTCGTCTCGGTAGGCTAGTGAAGCGAGTTTGACATTTGATACCCATCTGCCATGAACGCTTGCTCAAATGTCAAACTCAAAAGCTTCACTAGAATCATAGAGTTGCTAGTGGTCCTTTGATTCCGACACTTGCTCGGCGCT
>JAEZEN010000368.1 GCA_023433185.1 Pseudomonadota bacterium
CGGGCGTGGACCAGCGCCCCCGCGCCGAGGCCCGTGCCGGGCCCGACGACGACGCAGGGCCGCTCCGCCACCGCGGTTCCGTTGCCGATCCGGTCGATGTCGCCCGGGCCGAGGCCCGGCAGGCACAGCGACAGCGCCTCGAAGTCATTGAGGAGGATGACCGAGGAGAGACCGAAGCGCGGAATCATCGTCCGCGGCTCGAAATGCCACGGGCAGTTGGTGAGGGCGATCCGCTCTCCGGTGATCGGCCCGGCAAGGGCCAGGATCGCGGTTTGCGGCCGGGGCGCATCGCTTGCGATGACGACCGCCTCGATCGCATCCTCGACGGTCGCATAGTCCGCCGTATGGACGTCGTCCATGCGTTCCCAGCCGCTGTCGCGGTCGCCGATCACCGCGAAACGCGCGTTGGTCCCGCCGATGTCCCCGATCAGCACCGGGAACCGGATTTCGGCATGTCCTCCCGTCACGTTCCCGCCTTTCCGCTCGGATTCCCTTTGAGGTCCGCAGGCCCGGCCAGGATCAGTTCGGCCGTCCGCGCATTCAGCGCCATCGGGATATCGTAGAGAACCGCCAGCCGCGTCAATGCCTTGACATCGACGTCATGCGGCATCGGGGTGAGCGGGTCGATGAAGAAGATCAGTCCGTGGATGCGCTCCTCCGCGATCATCGCCCCGATCTGCTGGCCGCCGCCGAGCGGGCCGCTCGTCAGCGGCACGACCTTCAGTGCCGGCCGGGCGGCATTGCGACGGCCGCCCGTGGTGCCGGTGGCGTAGAGGTCGTAGCCGGCCAGGCGCTCCCGGTGGCGCGCGGCGAAACGGACGAGATCATCCTTCTTCTCGTCGTGGGCGATGAGCGCCAGAGCCTGCCGTTCCGCCATGGCCGTCCGCCTATTCCTTGATGTAGGGCTTGCCGTCGGCGGCCGGCGCACGCGCCTTGCCGATCAGCCCGGCGACGAGCACGATCGTGGCGATGTAGGGCGCCATGGCCAGGAACTCCGAGGGAATCGGCGTGTTCAGGATGGCGAGCTTCTGCTGGAGCGAATCGGCGAAGCCGAAGACCAGCGCGGCCAGCAGCGCCCCGACCGGGTGCCAGCGCCCGAAGATCATTGCCGCGAGCCCGATGAAGCCGCGTCCGCCGGTCATGCCCTCGTCGAAGCGGCCGACCGAGCCGAGCGTGAACCAGGCGCCGCCGAAGCCCGCCACCATGCCGGCGACGGTGACGTTCATGTAGCGCACCCGGTAGACATTGATGCCCAGCGTGTCGGCAGCCTCGGGGTGCTCGCCGACGGAGCGCGCCCGCAACCCGGAACGGGTGTGGAAGAGGTAGTAGGTGGCGACGGCCACCATGATGAAGGCGCCATAGACGAAGAGGTTCTGGCGGAAGAGCACCGGGCCGATCACCGGGATGTCGGAGAGGAAGGGGATCGGCCAGGCGCGGAAGACCGGTGCGTTGTTGAGTTCGTGATGCCGGCTGAGCACCTGGCTCGAGACATAGGAGGTCATGCCGAGCACGAAGAGATTGATGGCCACGCCGGCGATGATCTGATCGACCCGGTAGGTGATGACCAGCACCCCGAGGATCAGCCCGAACAGGCCGCCGACCAGCACCGCGCCGGCGATCCCGATGACACCCCCGGCGACGGAGCCGACGACGGCCCCGGCGAAGGCCCCGGCGAGCAGCATGCCCTCAATGCCGATATTGACCACCCCGACGCGTTCGGACAGGACGCCGGCGAGGCCGCCGAGCGCGATGGGCACGGCGCGGACGACCGTCGATTCAAGCATGCCGGTGAGCGAGAAGGACTTGCCGTCCGCCGCCCAGACGAGGAATGCCGCGACCGCGATCAGGAACCCGAGGCCGAGCAGGAGGCTCGACCAGCGCGCCCCGCCGCGCATGAACTGGCGGGCCCCGAAGAAGGCGAGGATGGCCGCCGCGACGTACATGAAGGGCGCGGCCGGCACCACGAGGCTGGGAATCGGGATGGCGTCGCGCGGCAGGCTCAGACGGAAGGTGGCGGTGCCGTCGACCTGGCCGCCGAAGACCAGTCCCACCAGGACCGCGAGGCCGATGAGAAGCCATCCGGTGACCAGGGTGCGCCGGCGCGCGGCCGGATCGACGGCCCGGCGCTGCGAGGTGGGGGCGGCCGCCATTTCCTAGCGCACCCCTGCCCGGGCGCCCGAACGGCGGCGGAACGCCCACGGCGCGATGGCCCGCACCAGCATCGGCGCCGCGATGAAGACGATGATCAGCGCCTGGATGATCGCGATCAGGTCGATGCTGACGCCGGCCGCGACCTGCATCTGCCGACCGCCCGCCTGGAGCGCGCCGAAGAGGATGCCGGCGAACAGGACACCCACCGGATGCGACCGGCCGAGAAGCGCCACGGCGATCGCATCGAATCCGATGCCGGCGGAGAAGTTCGGGGAGGCGCGGCCCAGCACGCCGAGCACCTGGTTGGCACCGGCGAGGCCGGCGAGCCCGCCGGCGCAGGCCATGACCAGGACGATGATGACCCCCGAGCGCATGCCGGCATAGCGCGCCGCGCTGGGATTCGCACCGCTCGCCCGGAACTCGAAGCCGATGGTCGATCGGAACAGCAGCCACCAGACGAGGACCACGGCGGCGATCGCGATCAGCAGCCCGAAATGGATGCGGAGCGCGGGATCGAGCGTGTCGAGGAGCCTGGGGAGTTGTGCGGTCGGCAGGACCGATTGCGAGATCGGATCGGTGCGGCCCGGCATCTGGATCGGCGGGTTGCGGAGCAGATAGTCGGTCAGCCGGAAGGCGATGAAGTTGAGCATGATGGTGGTGATCACCTCATGCGCGCCGGTGGCCGCCTTGAGCCAGCCGGCGATGCCCGCCCAGAGCGCGCCGGCGACCATGCCGGCGAGGATCGCCAGCGGCAGATGGATGATCATCGGCAGGCCGCTGAACATGAAGCCGACGGCCACCGCCGCGATCCCGCCGAGGATCAGCTGGCCCTCGGCACCGATGTTGAACAGCCCCGCCCGGAAGCCCAGGGCCAGGCCGAGGCCGCAGAGGATCAGCGGCGTGGCCGACAGGAGCGTCTCGGACAAGGCCTGGATCGAGCCGAACGAGCCGGTGAACAGCGCAACGAAGGAACGGCCGATCGTCTCGAAACCGACGCCGGTGGCCAGCATCGTGAACGCGCCGAGGATGAGGGCGATCACCACCGACAGGACCGGAACGACCACGATCTCCTGGAAGTCGAACCGGCGCACGACCACCCGACCGAGGATCTCGTCGCCGAGGCCGGCCGGCTTCGACCCCGGCCCGCTCACGACACCACCCCGGCCATGGCGAGCCCGACGTCCCTGACGGTCGCGGACGCCGCGCTGAATTCGGCGACGATCCGGCCGCGATACATGACGAGGATCCGGTCGGACAGCGACAGCACCTCGTCGAGTTCGGTCGACACGATGAGGATGCCGTCGCCCTCGTCGCGGGCCTTGGCGAAGCGCTCGTGGATGTACTCGATGGAGCCGACATCGATGCCGCGGGTCGGCTGCGAGGCGATGAGGCACTTGGTGTCGTGGCCCATCTCGCGGCCGACAACGAGCTTCTGCTGGTTGCCGCCGGAGAGGTTCCCGGCATGGGTGAAGATCGAGTCGGTGCGGACGTCGAAGTCGCGGACGATGCGCGCCGCCTCAGCATTGACCTCGGCCCAGTTCATGCGGATGCCGGTGGAGAACGGCGGCGCATAGTAGCGGTCGAGCACGGCATTCTCGGCGATGGTGAAGTCCTTGATCATGCCCGAGCGCTGGCGGTCCTCGGGAATGTGGGCGATGAGCCGCCGGTGGCGTTCGCGGGCGGAGGCGCTGGTGATGTCCTCGCCGGCGAAGGTGACCGTGCCGGCGGCGGCCGGCCGAAGCCCGGTCAGCGCCTCGACCAGTTCGCTCTGCCCGTTGCCCTGCACCCCGGCGATGCCGACGATCTCGCCCTCGTGGACGGTGAGATCGAAACCGGCGACCGCCACCTCGTCGCGCTCGTCGAGGACGGTGAGACCTTTGACCGCGAGGAGCGGACCACCCACGGCGGTCTTCCTCGGCTCGACCGCGAAGCGCACCGCCCGGCCGACCATCATCTCGGCTAGGTCGGCGCTGGTCGCGGTCTTCGGGTCCCCCTCGCCGACGATCCGCCCGGCCCGGAGCACGCTGATCCGGTCGGCGACCTCGAGCACCTCGCCGAGCTTGTGGGTGATGAAGACGATCGCCTTCCCCGCCTCGCGCAGCGAGCGGACGATGGCGAAGAACTCGACCACTTCCTGCGGCGTCAGAACGGCGGTGGGCTCGTCGAAGATGATCGCGTTCGCCGAACGGAAGAGGACCTTGATGATCTCGACGCGCTGCTGGAGCCCGACCGGAATCTCCTCG
>JAEZEN010000407.1 GCA_023433185.1 Pseudomonadota bacterium
CCGCCTCGACCACCGCGCGGAACAGGTCCGCCTTGTCGGCGAAGTGGTGGTAGAGCGCCCCGCGTGTCAGGCCCGCGGCAGCGACGATCTCGGGGGTCCCGGTGGCGGCATAGCCCTTTTCGGCGAAGAGCGCCCGCGCGGCGGCGAGCAGGGCCTCGCGGGTCGCGTCGCGTCGCTCGGCATTGGTTCGACCTTGCATACGTGCAGCCTGTATGTTATTCACACGCAGTCTGTATGTATCCTGTCTCCATGCTAAAGGGAACCGCCATGCGCAACACCTCGTACTACCCGGTCATCATGACCGCCGACGTCGCCGGCACCGCCGCCTTCTACGAGCGCCATTTCGGCTTCGGCGCACCGTATCGGAGCGACTGGTACGTGCATCTCCGCTCGCCCGAGGACCCGCGTACCGAGCTCGCCATCCTCGACCACCGCCACGAGACGATTCCCGCCGAGGGACGCAAGCCGGCGGCGGGCATCAACCTCAACTTCGAGGTCGACGACGTCGATGCCGAATACGATCGGCTCACTGCCGCCGGTCTGCCGATGCTCCTGGCCATTCGCGACGAGGCCTTCGGCCAGCGCCACTTCATCACCCGCGACTCCAACGGCGTCCTGATCGACGTGATCAAGCCGATTCCGCCGACCGCCGGCTACGCCGCGCTCTACGCCGAGGGAGAGGCGCCGGCGTGACTTCTGCCGCCATCCGGCGTTAGGCTGCGGGACACAGAGGCAGGACGATGGGCGCGCAGTCGGACGATGTCGAGGCGGATGGGGGTGCGGCGGGGCATGTGCTCGTCCGCCGCCTTCTCCCGTCGACGCTCCGCGGCCTGGTGCTGCGGATGACCGGATACCGCGAGACGCGGCGGGCCACGATCGGAATGACGGAGGCCGCCGCCCTGGTCGTCCCGGTCATCTTCAGTTTCGGCGAGCCCTTTGCGATCGCCCTCGGCCGGGCGCCGGGCGCCGGCGACCGCATCGGCAGCTTCACCGCGGGGCTGACCAGCGCCCCGGCGCTGATCCGCTCGGAGGGCGCCGCCCACTGCCTGCAGATCGACTTCACGCCGCTCGGCGCCTACCACTTCTTCGGTCGCCCCATGCACGAGTTCGCGGAATGCATGGTGCCGCTCGACGCGCTGTCCGATCCGACGCTCGCCGGGCTGCGCGAACGGCTGGGGGCGGAACGCAGCTGGGACCGCCGCTTCGCCATCGCCGAGGACGCGATCCTGCGGCGCCTTGGTCGCGCCGGCGGGCCGAGCCGCGCCGTCGCTCACGCCTATGGGCGCATCGCCGGTTCGGGCGGGGCGGTCCGGATCGCCGCGCTCGCCGCCGAACTGTCCTGGAGCCGCAAGCACCTCGCCGCGCGTTTCCGCGAGGAAATCGGCGTGACGCCGAAGACGGTGGCCCGGATCGCCCGTTTCGGCCGGGCCCGGGCCATGGCGGCATCAGGCACCGCCGCGGGCTGGGCAGACGTGGCCGCCGCCTGCGGCTATGCCGACCAGGCCCACCTCGTCCGGGAATACGCGGCGCTCGGCGGGAGCACCCCCGGCGCCTGGCCGGCGCGCGGGTAACATTTCTTCAATCCGGCGCGACGGGGTTCGGGCAGGCTGCGGGCGTTCCCCTGCAACCGATGGAGCACTCCATGCCCCACGACGAAGCCCCACGCATCTTTCCGGCCTTCCGCTACCGCGACGCCGCCGCGATGATCGACTGGCTGACCGGAATCTTCGGGTTCACCGTCCATGCCGCCTACCGGGACGATGACGGCAGGGTGCAACATGCCGAGCTCGCCTATGGCAGCGCCATGATCATGCTGGGCTCGGTCGCCGACGATGCCTATGGCGGCATGGTCGGCAGTGCCGTGACGCCGGGCGCCAAGTCGGTATACGTCGCGGTCGATGATCCCGATGCCCTGTTTGCCAAAGCCGAGGCCGCGGGCGTCGCCGTGCTTGAGTCGCCGACCGAGCGGAGCTACGGAAGTCGCGAGTTCATCGTTCGCGACCCGGAGGGCAATGTCTGGTGCTTCGGCTCGTACTGGCCGAAGGCCGACAAGGGGGCCTGAGGCCGCCACGCGACGCCGGTTTCTGCTGCCAGTCCCTGTCGCGATCGCCTGTCATCGCTCCATCCCCCGCGGCAACAAGGCCACGTGAAGCATGCCTGAAACCGATTTGCCGGCGATCGAGACCGTCGGCCTCGTCAAGACCTTCGGCGACAAGCGGGCGATCGACGGCATAGCCCTTTTCGTCCGTCGCGGCACCATCTACGGCGTCCTCGGGCCCAACGGCGCGGGCAAGACGACGACGGTGCGTGTGCTGTCGACGCTGCTCCAGCCCAACGGCGGCAGCGCCCGGGTGCTCGGCCTCGACGTGGTCGCCGACGCCGACGCCGTCCGTCGCCGCATCAGCCTCACCGGGCAGTTCGCCTCCGTCGACGAGGATCTCACCGGCTACGAGAACCTCGTCCTCCTCGGCCGGCTGCTCGGCTACCGACGGCGTGCGGCGATCGAGCGGGCAGGGGAACTGCTCGCCGCCTTCGGCCTTGCCGATGCCGCGGACCGCCAGGTCAAGAATTTCTCGGGCGGCATGCGCCGACGGCTCGACATCGCCTCGAGCCTCGTCGTCACCCCGGATCTGCTGTTCCTCGCCGAGCCGACGACCGGACTCGACCCGCGGAGCCGCAACCAGGGCTGGGACATCATCCGGCTGCTCACCCGGAACGGCACGACGGTGCTGCTCACCACCCAGTATCTCGAGGAGGCCGACCAGCTCGCCGACCGCATCGCGGTCATCGACCACGGCCGCGTCATCGCCGAGGGACCGAGCGCCGAGCTGAAGGCCTCGGTCGGCACCAGCGTGCTGCACGTCCGTCTTGCCGAGGCTGCCGACCGCACGCGAGCGGTGGCGCTGCTCGCGTCCCGCTACGGCGACGGCATCCAGCACGACAACGACCCGCGGGGGCTGAGCGTCCAGCTCGACGACCCGGCCCGGGCCGCCGCCGGCCTCGCCGACCTCGCGGCGGCGGACATCCCCGTCTCGGAATTCTCGCTCGGCCAGCCGAGCCTCGACGAGGTGTTCTTCGCGCTCACCGGCCACCCCGCCGAGGCGCAGAACGGCAACGGCGCCGGCAGAGACAACGGGGCTGTGGAATGACCATCGATCCAAGACACGCTCTCCCCGACCTGATCAACCCCCTCCCACCCTCCCCCTTTCCGGGGGAGGGGACGGGGTGGAGACGCGGCGGATTCTTCTCCATCAGTCGCCTTGCTCGACCGTTGCACGCTGCTTCCCCTCCTCCTGAAAGGGGGAGGTCGGGAGGGGGTCAGGCTTTGCGCTCCGCATCGAGGAACGGAAGATGACCGATTCCAGCGACACCCTGATCGTCGGCGACGGCCTCGCCCGCGTGCTGGCGCCCGAGAGCCGGCCGGAGCCGCCGGGCGCGTTCGCCAATGTGATGACCTTCGGCTGGCGGGCGCTGCTCAAGGTCAAGCACATGCCGGAGCAGCTGTTCGACGTGATCGTCACGCCGATCATGTTCACGGTGATGTTCACCTATCTGTTCGGCGGCGCTCTCGCGGGCTCGCCCGACGCCTACATCCAGTTTCTGCTGCCGGGCATCCTCGTCCAGACCGTCACCTTCACGACGATCTACACCGGCTTCACCCTCAACACCGACATCTCCAAGGGTGTGTTCGACCGTTTCCGCTCGATCCCCATCTGGCGGGCTTCGCCGATCGTCGGCGCGATGGCGGGCGACACCGTGCGCTACACGATCTCGTCGCTGATCGTCATCGTCATCGGCTTCGCCCTCGGCTTCCGCCCGGAAGCCGGCGCGGTGGGATTTCTGGCCTCGCTCGTTCTCCTCAACGTCTTCGGCTTCGGGATGAGCTGGATCTTCGTCGTCCTGGCGATGGTGGTCCGCACGCCTTCGGTGGTGATGACGATGAGCTGGCTGGTGCTGATGCCTCTCACCTTCGCCTCCAACATCTTCGTCGACCCGGCGACGATGCCGTGGTGGCTGCAGGAGTTCATCCACGTCAACCCGGTCGCGATCCTCGTCACGGCCGTCCGCGACCTGATGGCAGGCACCGCGACGCTCGGCGGCATCGGCCTCTCGCTGGTCGGCCCGGCGGTGGTGACGGTGGTCTGCGCGCCGGTGGCGATGGCCCTCTACGCCCGGCGGCGGTAGCGCGACGGCAGGCCGGGCGAGCATCGGCACGCGACCGCGTCGGGTCGTCAGAGAGGCGCGGCCTTGCGCGTCTCGTTCGCGGCCAGCATCCAGTTGAGCACCGCGCGCCAGTCCATCATGCGGATCGGGGTGCCGTGCACCGCATCGGGTCCCTTGAACAGTTCGAACCGGATCGGGTAGTTCGGGTTCGCCTCCTTGATCTTCCTGAACAGGAGTTCCTTCGACACCCAGGGCACCGTGGCATCGCTGCTTGCGTGGCCGATATAGATCGGTACGGCCTTCTCCGGCTTCTGGAAGATGTCGAGCTCGATCAGCGTCTCCTCCGAGGATCCCGCCGGCAGCGCGCCGTGCAGGATGACGCCGCCGAGCATGGCCACCGCCGCGGGGTCGGCGAGCAGGCGGTAGACCAGCCTGCAGCCGGTGGAGGCGCAGGCGAGGAAGATCGGTGCTCCCTCCGAGTTCTCGGCGTAGTGGCTCATCACCGCCTTGATCTCGCGCGCGCCCTTGGCGCCGAAACTGGAGAAGTCGGGCGAGACGAAGACGCCGCCGTTGCGGGCCATCAGGTTCTTGACGCGGTTGAAGTTGCCGCCGAAGCGAAGGTCCTCCATGGCAAGCGTCCGGTCGCCATGCAGGCCGTGCAGATAGATCACCGCCAGCCGGGCGTCGCCGTCGGCCTTGCCCACGGCGAGGAACTGGACCACCTCGCCGTCGCGCCGGATGAGCAGGTCCTTCTTGTAGTCGTTGACACCGAGATCGACGAACTTGTCGAAGGCCTTCCTGAGAGGCTCCTCGTCGCGGCCGTGGACGTCGCGGTCCTGGTCGAAATCGACGACGATGAAATCGCCGCCATGGAGCGTTCCGACGACCTTCGGATAGGCGAACAGTTCGTCCTTGTATGGCGCGATCCGCAGGTCGGCCCACGCCGGCGTCGCACCGAATAGGGCCGTGCCAAGCGCAGCGATGGCGATTGCCTTCATACCGAACTCCCTTCCGGCTGGCCCGCGACCCCCCCTCGTCGTCGGCCTGGCTGAAGAAACCGGCGGCACGCATATGCCGGCGATTTCGTCGGCTGTCCCATCAAGGATGCCCTTTCCGACGCGCCGTTACCAGACCCGAAT